>NZ_CAUQTU010000004.1:0-154505 GCF_963521255.1 uncultured Streptococcus sp.
GTGCATCAGAATCAGCAAGCACAAGCGCATCTGAATCAGCGTCAACAAGTGCCTCTGAATCAGCATCAACAAGTGCGTCAGAATCAGCAAGCACAATCGGTTCTGAGTCAGGATTAACAAGTTCATCAGAATCAGCAAGCACGTCTGAGTCAGCGTCAACAAGTGCGTCAGAGTCAGGTTCAACAAGCACATCAGAATCAGGCAGCACAAGCACGTCAGCTTCAGCAAGCACATCATCTTCTGAAACACCATCAGAATCAGCAGGTAAGTCAAGACAGCAATTGCCAAATACAGGTACAGAAGCTTCTAAGTCATCTGTACTCCTTGGAGCTTTGGCAGCTGTGACTGGCCTAGGTCTGATTGCGAAACGTCGTAAACGTGATGATGAAGAGTAATTGGATTAAAAATACATAGAAAGTATTATTATTTCGATTTATGAAGAATCCCTTGGATGAAAAATCATCCAGGGGATTTTTTGATATTAAAAGTGAATAGAAGCTGAAAAATAGGGTGAAAAATGTTATAATATTAGAAAAGGAGAGAGGCTTCATGACCGAAAAAATTACGGTAATTGTACCCGTTTATAATGTTGAACATTACCTGAATAAATGTTTGGATAGTCTGATTAACCAAACTTATAAAAATCTTGAAATTATCGTTATCAATGATGGCTCTACAGATAATTCAGGAATAATTTGTCAAGAATATGCACAAAAAGATAGTAGAATTATTTATATCGAAAAAGAAAACGGTGGACTGTCTGATGCACGAAATGCAGGATTAGATCGAATGACTAGCTCCTACGTCACATTTGTTGATTCGGATGATTGGATTGAGCAAGATTATGTAGAAGTTTTATACAATAAATTAACTGAGTATCAAGCAGATGTTTCAGTCGGGAATTACTATTCATACAATGAAGATGAGGGAATGTATTATTTTCATATAAATGGTGGCTCCTATTGTGAGAAAGTATTTGATAATGTGTCCATCTTTGAAAACTTGTATGAGTCTCAAGAAATGAAGAGTTTTGCTTTAATATCTGCCTGGGGTAAACTCTATAAAGCGAGTTTGTTCGATTATATTCGATTTGATAAAGGTAAACTTGGTGAAGATGGGTATATGAATCAAAAACTATATTTATTGGTTCAAAAAGTAATCTATATAAATCAAGGTCTGTACGCATATCGCCAGAGAAGTGGGAGTATTACAAAAACTTGGACAGAGAAGTGGATGCACGCCTTAGTTGATGCTATGTCTGAGCGTATTACTCTGCTGGCTAATATGGGGTACCCTCTAGAGAAACACTTGACAGTTTATCGTCAGATGTTGGAAGTCAGTCTCGCCAACGCTCAAGCTAGTGGTTTATCTAACACAGCAACATATAAAGAATTTGAAATAAAAAAAAGACTTTTAAATCAGTTAATGGTACAAGAGACAATTGAAAAGAAAGCCATTGTCCTAGCGGCGAATTACGCCTATGTAGATCAAGTTTTGACTACTATCAAATCTATTTGTTACCACAATCGCTCCATGCGTTTTTATCTCATTAATAGCGATTTTCCTAATGAATGGATCAAACAATTAAATAAGCGTTTAGAAAAGTTTGATTCAGAAATTATCAATTGTCGGGTAACGTCTGAGCAGATTTCAAGGTATAAGACAGATATCAGTTATACAGTATTTTTACGCTATTTCGTAGCTGATTTTGTAAAAGAAGATAAGGCCCTCTACTTAGACTGTGATTTAGTCGTAACGAAAAATCTGGACGACTTGTTTGCTACTGATTTACAAGATTATCCTTTGGCTGCTGTTAGAGATTTCGGGGGAAGAGCCTATTTCGGTCAGGAAATTTTTAATGCTGGGGTTCTCTTGATCAATAATATTTTGTGGAAACAAGAACAGATGACACAAAAGTTGATTGATTTAACCAATGAATGGCATGATAAGGTGGATCAGGCAGATCAGAGCATCTTGAATATGCTTTTTGAACATAAATGGCTGGAATTGGATTTTGATTATAATCATATTGTCATTCATAAACAGTTCACTGATTATCAGTTGCCTGCAGGTCAGGATTATCCCGCCATTATTCATTATCTTTCTCATAGGAAACCGTGGAAAGATTTGGCGTCACAAACCTATCGTGATGTCTGGTGGTATTATCATGGACTTGAATGGACAGAATTGGGACAAAATCATCATTTACATCCATTACAAAAATCTCACCTTTATCCGATAAAGGAACCGTTCACTTGTCTCATCTATACAGCCTCAGACCATATTGAACAAATTGAAACATTGGTTCAATCCTTACCAGATATTCAATTTAAAATCGCAGCTAGAGTCATGGTCAGTGATCGATTGGCTCAAATGACAGTTTACCCAAATGTCACTGTCTTTAATGGGATTCACTATTTGGTAGATGTCGATAATGAATTGGTAGAGACGAGCCAAGTACTTTTAGATATTAATCATGGCGAAAAGACAGAAGAGATTTTAAATCAATTTGCTAAACTTGGGAAGCCTATTTTATCCTTTGAAAACACCAAATCCTACGAAGTAGGTCAGGAGGTATATGCTGTTGACCAAGTTCAAGCAATGATTGAAAAATTAAGAGAAATAAGTAAATGAAGAATAATCATCTTTTAGGAGATGCTCTGATTTTGACGGTTAGTGATCAGATTGAAGAGTTGGATTATCTCCTTGAAAACTTGCCAAACATCTGTTTTCATATTGCAGCACCCGTCCAATTTTCTGAGAAAATTCGTAGCTTAGAAACGAACTATAATGTCCGTCTCCTAACGACTACAAATGAAGAACAGCTAAATTTCCTACTAGATACGTGTGACTTTCTACTAGATATCAATCACTTTCAAGAAGTAGATGCTATTGTATCAAGGTTTGTTCAGATTGGGAAACCTATCTTTGCTTTTGACAATACAGTCCATGGAAATCAAGGACAAGAAGTTTTTCTGTCAAGTACACCAGATAAATTGGTTTCTAGAGTGAGAGACTATCTGAATGAAGTCAGATTCGGCACCAATCATCAAGAAAAAATCATCCAAGATGGGACTTGGAATGTATTTCAAATCAATGATAAGGCAAACTTGGTTGTAGGAGCCAATGTCATCTGCAGAAATTTTGAAAATTTTCATGTCTCTTCTGGTAAGTTAATACTGCATGATGGTGTTTTTATCAATAACTCTTGTAGTTTTAACTGTATGGAAAGAATTGAAATCGGAGTAGGTACCATGATGGGGGAGGGCGTTCGTTTTTATGATCATGACCATGTCTATACTGCTGAAAAAATTGAAAAGTGGCAGTGGACTACGGCTCCGATTGGGGTTGGTAGAGATTGCTGGATAGGAAGTAATGTCACGATTTTAAAAGGAGTGACAATTGGCGATAATACCATTATCGGAGCAGGTTGTCTTATTCGAAATGATATTCCATCAAACAGTGTGGTTTATAATGATGGGAATCTTTGTGTAAAAAGAAGAGATTAAACGTGAAATATAATAAATTAGGTAACTTAGTATATGGGAAATGAACTAATTAGTATTGTAGTCCCAATCTACAATGTTGAGAATTATTTGCGACAATGTTTGGATAGTATTCAGAATCAAACTTATAAGAAGTTTGAATGTATTATGGTTAATGATGGTTCCATGGATAGCTCACAACAAATAGCGGAAGAGTATCTAACAGATAGTCGTTTCAAACTAATCAATCAATCTAATAAAGGTTTAAGCGAGGCTAGAAATACAGGGATTAGTCATATTAGAGAAGAGTCTACTTTTGTAGCTTTTGTAGATAGTGATGATTATATTTATCCTGATTTCTTAGAAACTTTAATAGAAAACATCGAAGATGATGTTGATATTATAGAAGGAATGCTTGAAAATTTCCATGATGAAATAAAAGTGGATAGAGTCTGTCATAATTTTGATAAAAAAATATTAATAACTAAGGATGACAAATTGGGAGAATTGGCATTAAATGAGCTGAGAGTTAGCGTTTTTCCAAAATTGTTTCGAAAAAGTTTATTAACAGAAGATTTTTTTCCAGAGGGGTGGATATTTGAAGATTTAGCAGTTGTGCCGGAGTTGGTAAGTGGTTCAAAAAAGTGGATTAAATTACCAAAAGTTATCTATGGTTACAGGATTCGTCCAAATTCAATCACTACTAAAGAGTTTTCAGAAGAAAAATTAGATGTATTTAAGATATTTGGAAAGTATGACTTGTTTTTTAAATATGAAAGTGATAGAACGAAATTATTAGTTGAAAAAATAAAATATTTACATTTGAATTATCACGACATAGAATTTGTACCCGAGAATAATCAGTATAAACAGTTATACGAACAAGAAAAACAAAAACTATTATCTAAAATAGCAGATTATGAAAGTAAAACTTTGATTAGTATAATAGTACCCATATACAAGGTTGAGAAATACTTGAGACAATGTTTGGATAGTATTCAGAATCAGACCTATCAAAATTTCGAATGTTTGCTAATAAATGATGGTTCTCCAGATAATTCAGCAGATATCTGTAGAGAATATGTTTCTAAAGATGCTCGTTTCCGTTATTTTGAAAAAGAAAATGGTGGAGTATCATCGGCTAGAAATTTAGGTATTGAATGTTCGGGGGGGGGCGTACATTACTTTTATTGATGCAGATGATTGGGTGGATTCTGACTATTTAGAAGTCCTTTACAATGCACTTATAGATGAGAATGCAGATATATCAGTATCTACTTATAAAGGGTTTCATATGGGGGATAATTGTTGGTATCTTCATTCTTTTCAGAGGGGATATGAAAAAAGAGTATTTACAAATCAAGAATTAATTGATGAATTTATAGCTTTAGACACTTTTGACTACTCATATCGTTTTGTATGTGGCAAATTAGTTTGCAAATATCTGCTAGATAAGATTGCTTTTAATTGTATGACAACTCTTGGGGAAGATATGGAATTTTGGTTAAAATTATATCTTATTTCTAACAAAATTGTATACATTAATAGGGATAGCTATGTTTATCGTATAGATAATGGTGGTAGACATTTTGGATTAGAAAAAATTCGTAGTGATATTCAACAGCGATTGAATTTTATAGCATTTCTTGCGGTTAGAGGTATGGATATATCAAAATATGTAAATAGTTGTTTATCTATAATTCAATATCAAGTTGAGAGACTAAAGGAGTCACCTGAATATGATACAACTGAAACAATAAGGTGGCTTCAGGAGGTCAAGTTTTTGCTAGAGGGGAAAAGTGAATTATAAAATGTTGGAAAACGAATTAATCAGTATTGTAGTTCCAATTTATAACGTTGAGAATTATTTGCGAATGTGTTTGGATAGCATTCAGAATCAGACGTATCAAAATTTTGAGTGTTTATTAATCAACGATGGCTCTTCAGACAATTCAGCAGATATCTGTAGAGAATATGTTTCTAACGATGTTCGTTTCCGTTATTTTGAAAAAGAAAATGGTGGATTATCTTCAGCGAGAAATTTTGGAATTGAACGTTCGACAGGGGCATATCTTACTTTTGTAGACTCTGATGATTGGTTGGAACATGATGCTTTAGACCGATTATATGGTGCTTTAAAAAAGGGGAATGCAGATATTAGTATCGGGCGTTATAATTCTTATGATGAAACACGCTATGTATATATGACTTATGTTATGACTCCAGATGATTCTCTGGAAGTGATAGAAGGAAAAGCAATCATGGATAGGGAAGGTGTCGAAGAAGTCAGAAATGGGAATTGGACTGTAGCTGTCTTGAAGTTATTCAAGAGAGAGTTACTACAAAATCTACCATTTCCTATAGGTAAAATTGCAGAGGATACATACTGGACCTGGAAGGTACTTCTAAGAGCTTCGAAGGTGGTCTATTTGAATCGTTGTGTTTACTGGTATAGGGTTGGTTTGACTGGTACTTTATCGAATACATGGAGCGAAAAGCGTATATATGATGAAATAGAGGCTAGGGAAGAGAAAATCGCTATTTTAGCAAGTTTAGATTATGACTTGACCAATCATATTTTGGTTTATAAAAATAGATTACAAAGAGTGATAGCGAAGTTAGAAGAACAAAATATGCAGTTTACGGAGATTTATAGAAGGATGATGGAAAAATTGTCTTTACTTCCGTAAATATTAATAAAAAATGAGATAATACAATATGAAACTACATTTAACAAACTTATATGGCATGGCAGGTGATAGTACGGTTATCTTAGCTCAAAATGCTGTTCACAAGATAGCCAGTCAACTGGGATTTAGAGAGATTGGTATCTATTTTTACAACATTGCTTCAGATAGTCCTTCTGAGATGAACAAGCGTCTGGATGGGATTATGGCTAGTATCTCTATTGGAGATGTCCTAGTCTTTCAATCTCCTACTTGGAATGGCTTTGAGTTTGACCGCATCTTTTTTGATAAATTAAAGGACATGCAAGTAAAGATTGTTTGCTTTATTCATGATGTTGTTCCCCTCATGTTTGATAGTAACTATTATCTCATGAAAGAATACATGTATATGTATAATCTATCAGATGTTTTGATCGTTCCATCAGAGAGAATGAAAGAACGTCTGATTGAAGAAGGATTGACAACTAAGAAAATTCTCGTTCAAGGTATGTGGGATCATCCTCATGATTTATCCTTATACACCCCAGCTTTTAAAAAAGAACTCTTTTTTGCTGGAAGTTTAGAACGTTTTCCAGACTTACAAAATTGGTCTCAAGATACGCCTTTAAGAGTATTTTCAAATAAAGGAGAAGCGAGTTCCAATGCTAGAAATCTCAGTATTGAGGGGTGGAAAAAAGACGAGGAGCTATTGCTAGAATTATCAAAAGGTGGATTTGGTCTTGTCTGGGGAACCCATCAAAATGAGGGAGAAAGTAACCAATACTATACCTTAAATATATCTCATAAGGTTAGTACTTATCTAACAGCTGGTATCCCAGTGATTGTACCGAGCAACTTATCAACTGCTAAATTTATAGTAGATCAAGGCTTGGGCTTTGTGGCGGATAGTCTAGAAGAGGTTCATGAGATAGTTGATAAAATGAATGTAGAAGAATATCAAGAAATGACAAATCGGATAAAAACCTTTAGTTATTTGTTAAAAGAGGGTTATTTCACTAAAAAATTATTAGTAGATGCAATCTATCACTTAGGAATTGATTAAGAGAACAAGATGATTAAAACAATTGTATTAGCTGGTGATCGTAATTACACCACGCAGTTAGAAACAACCATAAAATCTATTCTATATCACAATCGAGATGTTAAGATTTATATTTTAAATCAAGATATTATGCCAGATTGGTTTCGCAAACCACGAAAAATAGCTCGAATGTTAGGTAGTGAGATTATTGATGTGAAGTTGCCAGAACAGGCTGTGTTTCAGAATTGGAAAAAACAAGCTCACATTAGTTCGATTGCCTATGCTAGATATTTTATCCCAGATTATATACAGGAAGATACTGTTTTGTATTTAGATTGTGATTTAATTATCAATGATAAATTAGACAATCTATTTGAGCAGAATATAGAAGAACGTTATATCGCAGCGATTAGAGATGCAAATGGCCAAGGTTTTAATACTGGTGTCCTACTAATCAACAATAATAAATGGCGTCAAGAAAAACTAAAAGAGCGATTAATTGAACAGTCTATCCTAACAACGAAAGAAGTTGAAGAAGGTCGTTTTGAACATTTTAATGGTGATCAAACGATTTTCAATCAGGTCTTGCAAGATGATTGGTTAGAGCTAGGTAGAGCTTATAATTTACAAGTAGGACATGATGGTGTTGCTTTGTATAATAATTGGCAGGAACATCTAGCTTTTAATGAAAAACCAGTGGTGATTCACTTTACGACCTACAGAAAACCATGGACTACCTTGATAGCCAATCGTTATCGTGATTTATGGTGGGAATTTCATGATTTGGAGTGGACTAAAATTTTACAACATCATATAGGGGAGTTTGAACTGGCATCGTCTTTAGATAAGGAATTTTCTTGTCTAACCTTAACTAACTCCCAAGATTTAGAAGGAATAGAAGAGTTAGTTACAGCTCTTCCAGAGGTGGTATTTCATATTGCTGCTTGGACGGATATGGGGGATAAGCTTACAAAATTAGCTGTGCATGATAATGTGAGATTGCATCCACAGATTGTTCCTCCTGTACTAGATAAGCTGAAACAGTCAACAAATCTATATTTGGATATCAATTATGGTAGTGCAGATGAGAACTTTTTAAAATCTTTGAAAGAACAAGAAAAAACACTATTAGCTTTTCAATCCACTCAGCATGGAGATTTAGGACAAATCGTTTTTGAAAATGGGAAAGTTTCCTTTATGATTGATGCAATCAAAGATATTAAGAAAAATGGACATCTTACCTGTTTTCGACAACTCCCAAGTCTAACTTGTTTAACGTTTACTGCTTCTCAGGATATTGAACAACTGGATTACTTGGCTGAACACTTACCTAATGTTGTTTTTCAAGTTGCTGCTTGGACAGATATGGGACCAAAATTATATGATTTATCTAATCGTTATCCTAATATTCAACTCTATCCAGCAATTTCTAGAGATAAGCTCGAAGAGTTGAAGGAAAGGATGGATGTTTACTTAGACATCAATTTACTGACTTCAACAGCTGATATCGTTGCAGAAATGACTCATCTATCTAAACCAATACTAGCCTTTTATAAATCTCAAAACGGAAATAATGGTCAAAGATTGTATTCTAGTGAACATCCTGACCGAATGTTGGTTGATTTACAAAAATTGATAAATAAGGACATGCTAGGGAAACAGCTGGATCCAATTCAAGTAAAAGGGATAGATGAAACCTTAGATTATATTATTGAGAACAAGTCTTCTTTGGTTCGTTTTGGGGATGGAGAAATCAATATGCTTGCAGGGCATTCGATTCCCTACCAGGATTATGATGAAGAGTTAGTCTCAACTATGAGAAATATTATCGGACAAGAAAGTCGAAAAGAATTAGTTGTGTGCCTTCCTGATGCCTTTACAGATCGTTTCAGGTTTACATATTGGGCGATTCCCTTTTGGAAAGATCATATGGATCATTATATGGACTTTTACAGAGAATTGTGTAGTGATTCATGGTATGGCTCAACCTTTGTATCTAGGCCTTATATCGATTTTGAAGATAAGAGTCAAGCTAAAGCTCAATTTGAAAAGTTGAAAAGTATCTGGAAAAACCGTGATTTACTGATAGTTGAAGGTGCAACTTCTCGGTCAGGTGTGGGAAATGATTTGTTCGATGAGGCAAATTCTATTAAACGAATTATTTGTCCTTCTCATAGTGCATTTTCTAGAGTTCATGAAATTGAACAAGAAATTGAAAAGTATGCAGCTGGTCGCTTGATTTTATGTATGCTTGGTCCTACAGCCAAAGTTTTAGCCTATCATTTAAATCAAAAAGGTTATCAAGTCTTAGATATTGGCCATATCGATTCAGAGTATGAGTGGATGAAGATGGGAGCCAAAACAAAGGTTAAGTTTTCACATAAACATACAGCAGAATACAATTTTGATCAAGATATTGAATTCATTGAGGATGAAGTATATAATGATCAAATTGTTGCAAGGATAGTCAAATAAAGCACTCAGATATTTATCTATTATCTCTAGATACAATGAGTTAGATTAAGGGGAACTTATATTTTCTATGAGGTAAGTAAACTATCACATATTCTTTTTTGCTACAGTATACCCTTGATAGGGGTGAATTTAGTGGTTCTCGTTTAAGTATTGGACTATACTAGATTATTTAAAATAAATGATAAGGATTTAAAATGGAAAATACCGAACGCGCAGTAGTATTTGCAGGTGATTATGCTTATATTCGACAAATCGAAACGGCAATGAAGTCACTTTGTAGGCATAATAGTCATGTTAAAATTTATGTACTAAATCAAGACATTCCTCAGGAATGGTTCAGTAGATTAAGGATGTATGTTCAAGAGATTGGGGGCCATTTGATTGATTGCAAGTTAATAGGGCAACAGTTTCAAATGAACTGGTCAAATAAACTACCGCATATCAATCACATGACCTTTGCACGCTATTTTATTCCAGATTTTGTAACAGAAGATAAAGTTCTTTATCTTGATAGTGATTTAGTGGTGACAGGTGATTTGACTCCTCTCTTTGAATTAGATTTAGGTGAAAATTATTTGGCTGCAACTCGTTCTTGTTTTGGCGCTGGAATTGGTTTTAATGCCGGAGTATTATTAATAAATAATAAAAAATGGAAAGCTGAAAATATTCGTCAAAAATTAATTGATTTGACAGAAAAAGAGCATGAAAATGTGGGAGAAGGAGATCAATCTATTTTAAATATGTTGTTCTTTAATTCCTATATTGAAATTAATGAAACTTTTAATTATCAAATAGGATTTGATCGAGGGGCGGCAGAACAAGGGCATGCTTGGATTTTGGGAAAATCCATCAATCCACTTCCTAAAATTTTACATTATATTTCTCAAGATAAGCCGTGGAAGCAGTTTTCTGTCGGACGTCTGAGAGAAGAGTGGTGGAAATATTCTTTTATGGAATGGAGCTATATAGTATCTATTTGGAAAGAAAAGGGTGTTTTTTATTCTGCAGATATTTA
The DNA here is from genome assembly GCF_963521255.1 of uncultured Streptococcus sp. GTDB lineage: Bacteria > Bacillota > Bacilli > Lactobacillales > Streptococcaceae > Streptococcus. The sequence continues at coordinate 10,684 of NZ_CAUQTU010000004.1, forward strand.
TAAACCAAAATTAACTTGCATGAATTTAACTAATTCTTGGTGTGTAGAAAAAATTGATTATCTAGTTGAACAACTACCAGAAGTACATTTTTACATTACTGCCCATACTTTTATGGCAAATGAACTATTGAGATTATCAAAATTTAATAATGTCACTCTTTATCCTAATGATTTTCCTTTGTTAATAGAGAAACGTTTAAAAGAGGTGGATATTTATTTAGATTTGAATCATGATGAGAAATTAATGTATGTCTATGATTTAGTGAAAAATTTTGAAAAGCCGATGCTGACTTTCGATAATACACGTTGTTTGACTATACCTGAGGAATCTTATTTTGAAATTTGTCATCATGATAGGCCTGATGAAATGGTAGAAAAGATCAAGAATTTTATGAAAGGAAAGTCATGAGAAAATCAATTGTCTTAGCAGCAGATAATGCTTATTTAGTTCAATTAGAGACAACAATTAAATCGATTCTTTGTCATAATACAGAAGTTGATTTTTATATTTTAAATAGTGATATAGCACCAGAATGGTTTAAGTTATTAGTTCCTAAATTAAAACATTTTGGTTCCAGTATTAAAAATATTCATTTGGATTCGAATGACTTTAAAGACTTTAAAACGGCAAATCATATAAATTATGCAACATTTTATAGATTTTTAATTCCTAATATTGTTGGAGAAAGTAGGGCTTTATATCTTGACTGTGATTTGATTGTGAGCGGTGACTTAAGTCCTTTGTTTGAATTAGATTTTAATGGTTATCCTATAGCAGCAGTACAGGACAACTATGGATGGGAATTATCTATTAATGGTTTCAATGCTGGAGTATTATTAATCAATAATGATATGTGGAGAGAGCAAAATATTACTCACGATTTATTGGTATTGACAGAAGAAAAGCAAGATCAAGTTCAAATGGCAGACCAAAGTATCTTAAATATTTATTTTGAGAATAGATGGTTGCAATTGGATTACAAGTTCAATCAATTAACTGGTCTTGATTTTCTACATGTATCAGCGGACTTAGAAAATTTAGATAAGAAGTGGCCAGTAATTACGCATTTTGCAAGTCATGATAAACCTTGGAACACTTATAGTGTATCGCGTCTTCGAGAACTCTGGTGGGTGTATCGAGATTTAGATTGGTTTGAAATGATATCAGGAAAAGCAAATTTTAATTATACTGAGCGTAGCAACCAATCTAAAAAGAATGCTTTTATTGCAACATGGGTTTTAGAAGTAGAGCATTTAGAATATTTAATAAAGTCTTTACCAGAATGGCATTTTCATATTGGAGCGCCAGTATATTGTGCTCCTGCTCTAACTAATTTATCAGTTTATGAAAATGTAACTCTTTATCAGAGTATCATTCACAATAGGATTGAATGGCTTTTAGATGATACAACTGTCTATCTAGATATTAATCATGGAGCAGAGGTTTTGGATGTCTTGTCCAAGGCCAGAGATAGAGGGATAAAAATCTTTACGTTTGGTAATACTAGGAAATCCTCAGATGATAGTATTTACAATGGTATTTTTTCTGTAGATAGACCTGAAGAAATGGTTAAAGCCATAATAAGTTTGGAGAACTAGTCTTAAGCTAAGTGAAGATTTTGGCTATAGAGAGATTCAAAATAAGATAAAAAGGAGTATTTCGTGAAAAAAATTTACTCATCGATGGCAGTAAAAAAAGGACTAATAACCTTGTTTCTGTTGTCTATTTATGTATTAGGAAGCCGACTTACTCTTCCTTTTGTTGACTTGAATAGCAGAGACTTTTTAGGTGGGACAACTGCATATTTGGCGTTTTCAACCGCACTACTAGGAGGGAATCTGAGAAGTTTGTCTCTGTTTTCTATAGGCTTATCACCATGGATGTCATCAATGATTCTATGGCAACTACTTTCTTTTTCTAAGAAATTGAATATTTCTTCAGGGGCAGTAGAAGTTCAAGATAGAAGAAAGATGTATTTAACACTAGTCATTGCTTTGATTCAATCTTTAGCGCTCTCATTGAATTTACCAATACAACATTTTTATTCATCCTTATTGGTAACTGTATTGAATACCATGTTATTGATAGCAGGAGCTTTCTTTCTAGTGTGGCTTTCAGACTTAAATGCTCAACTTGGAGTAGGTGGATCGGTAGTTATTTTATTAGCTAGTATTATTTTAACCATTCCACAAGATATTTTAAATACATTTCAGCTTGTTCAAATTTCTACTGGAATAATGCTACTTATTGTATTGAGCAGTATTGTATTAACCTATATGATGGCACTAACATATAGAGCACGTTATCGTATACCAGTTCATAAAATTGGCTTACGTAGCCGTTTTAAACGATATTCCTATCTTGAAATCATGTTGAATCCTGCAGGTGGGATGCCTTTTATGTATGTCATGAGTTTTTTAAGTTTGCCTACCTATATCTTTTTATTATTACAGACTCTTTTTCCTCAAACTTCAGTCTTTTCTGAATTATCAGCTCAGTATGGAGTAGGAAAACCATTATGGATTTATTCATATATTGCCATGATTTTTTTATTTAGTATTGCTTTTTCTTTTGTCAATATTAGTGGTGATCAACTTTCAGATCGTATGAAGAAATCAGGGGAGTATATTTATGGAGTTTACCCAGGTGAGGAAACAAGTCACTTTATTAATCGATTAGTATTACGTTTTTCGATTATAGGTGGGACCTTTAATGTACTTATGGCAGGTATTCCAATGTTATTTGTTTTATCTGATGAAAAATTATTGAAGATCGCCATGATTCCAGGTTTATTTATGATGTTTGGTGGTATGGTTTTTACAATCAAAGATGAAATGAAGGCTTTGAGACTAAATGAAACTTATAAACCCTTGATTTAGGAGGCTTCTATGTATTATTTTGTTCCAGCTTGGTATGGTTCAACTCGTCAATGGCATGTTGATTTGACTCCATGGTATTATTCTCACTTTAAACTCGAATTTGATGATACTTTCAATCAAATTAGGCTTTTTCAAAGACAAGGGATACCGTCTAGATTATTAGTATTATCCTATCAGCCACATTTACGTTATTTTTTACACAGACATGGTGTACTCGAGACAGAAGTCTATTCTATCTTTGATGACATGCAAGATTTACGTAATCCGCATACTCAGGTTCTTAATATTAGAGATATAGAGTGGGATAATGACTGTGAATTTATTTATAGTCCCTTTACGGTTATCGCTCAAAAAAATGGGAAGAAATTTGCTAAGATTGAACATGGAGTTGAGGGATTTATTAGTGATATACAGTATTTTGAACCAAGTGGTCAAATTCATATGCACTATATTATGGATGATCGTGGATTTGTATCTAGTGTTATTTATTTCGAAGATGGACAGCCTACCTATCAGGACTATTTGAATCCTAAGGGGATTTGGAGATTTAGAGAGTATTTAAATGAGGGAGGACGGGTAGAGATAAATCCAATATTTGCCTACCATTTCAAACAGTTTCATTATGCTGATATGAGTCGACTGGTTGCAGAGTTTTTTGATGAATACCTTCAAAAGAAACAAAAAAAACAGGATATTTTCATTATCCCTTCTCATCCCTATCATGACCAATTTATCTTTAGTTGCCTACCAAGTGAAACTGCTAAAATATTGAGTCTTTTCATTAATCGGAATGCTCAAGCTAGTTTTAAAGACTTAGCTCTATCATTTGATCAGGCAGATATAGTCTTAGTAGATAGAGAAGATAGTTTACAACTCTTGCAGGAACTATATCCTAAACTATCAGATAAGTTTTATCATCTTTCTCCTTTTGATACGCGTTTACGACTAGGTAGAAGTCAGACTCGGAAAGAATCGATTATTTACTATCAATTAGATTTTTCTGAGGGAATTGATAGACAAGCCCTATTTCAGGTTTTATCATTTATTGCTGAAACAAAAAATACAGAAGTTATTTTTGGGGCCTTTTCTGCTAGTCAGAACCAAATGGAAGAAGTGGAATCACTTGTCAATGAAATCATTCAGGAACAAATCCGTACTGATAGTTTAGAAAAAGGTTTAGACTATGGTGGGGCAGAAAATCCTTTAGAAGAAAACCAAGAGCAGGAACTGCGTTTTCAATTTGTCAATATGAATGATGAATTGGATTTAATTAAGACACTAGAGTTTGTTCGTTTGATTGTGGATTTGAATAAACAACCACACCTCTATACTCAAATAGCAGGTATCAGTGCGGGAATTCCTCAAATTAATCTGGTTGAAACTGTCTATGTGGAACATTTGAAAAATGGTTATTTGATTTCAGATGTGACAGAGTTTTCAAAGGCTGCACGCTACTATACAGATAGATTAAAAGAATGGAATCAGGCCTTGGTTTATTCTATTGATAAAATCAAGGAGCATACTGGCCAACGTTTCTTAGATAAATTACATCACTGGATTGAGGAGGTTACAGATGTCAAAGGACTATAAAATCCTACAGATAGGGATTGATAATTGGGCTCATCATTATGAAATTCCTGAAAACATGGATTGGTATTATTTCTGTCCCAATTCACCGCTAGCTCTTCGCAAAATGATGGAAATGGAAGGGATAACCAGTTTTCAGGCTATCTTAATAGAGGATGGTCAATATTTAGCTGATTTACTGCCTTTTGTACACCATATCGAACCTTATACTCTACTTTATAGTCAAGATTTTCAAACGACAGATTTGGGTATTCTTGATTGCTTAAAAAAGCGGTGTGCTCAGACTGTAGATTTTTCGGATCCACAGGAATTACTCAATGATTTATCAACTTCTCTCTTTGGTGGGGGATATGGTGATAAGTTATTTCCATCAAGTATTCAAATTCATCCAAATTTTACAGGGGCTATTTCTTATCAAGGATTTGATTATGTCAGTTTGGAAGGGGATTTTGGTCAAGATTTTTCTCAACTTGCATACTGGTCTTATAATGTCATAGTTCAACAAAAACTTCCTATTGAGCTGTGGCTTGAATATGAGAAACAAGGGAATTGTGATTTTCGTTTGCTTATTCGTAAGATTTGGAGTGGATCAGTTGATGATTTTTTCGAAGAGATAATAGTATCAGAAAATGACTTAGAGAAAGCACTTTTTATGGATAGTCTAGATGGAGACTATTTTCTCTCGATATCTGTTGAGGCAAGAGGTCATGGAACAATCAAACTAGGTAATCTTCATAAACGTTGGAGTCGAAAACAATTTGGGAAGTTTGTACTGGGTGGAAATATCCTACATGATTCTAAGCGCGATGAAATAAACTATTTTTTCCACCCAGGTGATTTTAAACCGCCTTTGGCTGTTTATTTTGCTGGTTTTCGTCCAGCGGAAGGTTTTGAAGGTTACTTCATAATGAAAAATCTAGGATGTCCCTTTATCTTATTCTCTGATCCACGTTTAGAGGGGGGAGCTTTTTATATGGGAACCGATGAGCTAGAGGGAAAGGTAAAAGAGACTATTGATTATTATCTTGACTATTTGGGATTTGAGCGTCACGATTTGATTTTATCAGGTCTTTCTATGGGAACATTTCCTTCGCTTTATTATGGAGCTACTTTTGAGCCTTATGCTATTATAGTCGGAAAACCCTTGGTTAATCTAGGAACTATAGCCAATCGTGGACGTTTAGCTAGTCCTAGGGTTTTTCCTACGAGTTTTGATGTTTTAAAACATCAAACTGGAGGAGTAAGTCTTAATCACATGTTGAAGTTGGATCAGCGTTTTTGGAAGGTTTTTAAACAAGCAAATTTTTCAAAGACAACCTTTGGTTTGTCCTACATGAAGGATGAAGATATGGATCCACAAGCCTATGAACAATTAGTGTCTTATTTGTGTAATACAGGCGCGAAGATATTGTCTAAAGGAACTGCTGGACGACATAATGATGATACAGATACTAATGTTGCTTGGTTTATCCACTTTTATCGTATGGTCTTAGAAAATGGTTTTGGAAGGGAGAAAGAATGATTATTACACAGAGACAGTATATTCATTGGGGAGAAACAGGAGGTACATATATGTATGGGACAAATGTATCTTACTCCCCTGATAAAAGTGTTCGTCTGTATAATCCTCTGTTAGCATCTGGTGAGATTCTTAAAACGTGGTTTTCTAGTGTGAATTATCAGGCGGCTAGAACTCAGCCTCAACTCCCCTTACTACAAAGAAATCAGGAGTATCAATTATCATTAGTTTTTGACTGCTGGCCTGAGAATGGGATGTATACCAAGATAACTTTTTTGGATCGCTATGGTGATATTTTAGAAGAAAAGATAGAAAAAGTGAAAGATTTTGTATTTACTTATCCAGAAGAAAGCTATACTTACCAAATTTCTCTCTTAGCTGCTGGTTTTGAATCTTTAACTTTTTATCATTTTTCTATTAAGGAGATTAGAAGTGTTTAGACGTTTAGGTCAAGAGTTCCAGCTTAGGAAAGTGAAAAATATTTTAAAACAGGTCAATTCCTTGAAAGATAAGATGTCCTCTCTTTCAGATCAAGAATTAGCTGCAAAAACAGTGGAGTTTCGTCAGCGTCTTGCTAAGGGTGAAACTCTTGACGACTTATTGGTAGAAGCTTTTGCAGTTGTTCGTGAAGCGGATAAACGTGTATTGGGAATGTTTCCTTATGATGTCCAAGTTATGGGTGGGATTGTTATCCATCAGGGAAATGTCGCTGAGATGAATACTGGTGAGGGGAAAACATTGACAGCTACTATGCCTGTTTATCTCAATGCCCTGACAGGTAAAGGTACCATGCTGATTACCACTAATGACTATCTAGCAAAACGTGATGCTGAAGAGATGGGGCAAGTGTACCGCTTCTTGGGATTGACAATTGGGGTACCTTTTACAGATGATTCTAAAGAGGAATTGACGTCAGAAGAGAAAAGAAGAATTTATGCATCAGATATCATCTATACAACTAATAGTAGTTTAGGTTTTGATTACCTAAATGATAATCTGGCCTCAAATGAGGAAGGGAAATTTTTACGTCCCTTTGACTATGTCATTATTGACGAGATTGATGATATTCTATTGGATAGTGCTCAGACCCCCCTTATCATTGCAGGAGCACCTCGGGTTCAGTCTAATCACTATGGTATTATTGATACGCTGGTAACGACTTTGGTAGAAGGAGAGGACTATATCTTTAAAGAGGAAAAAGATGAGGTCTGGCTCACTACCAAGGGGGCTAAAGCTGCTGAAAGTTTCTTAGGAATAGATCATTTTTATAAGGAAGAACATGCGGTTTTTGCTCGCCATTTAGTTTATGCGATACGAGCCCATAAACTCTTTACCAAGGATAAAGACTATGTCATTCGAGGGGATGAAATGGTACTGGTAGATAAGGGGACAGGGCGTTTAATGGAGATGACCAAACTACAGGGAGGCCTCCATCAGGCCATTGAAGCTAAGGAACATGTCAAATTATCTCCAGAAACGAGAGCCATGGCTTCTATCACCTATCAGAGTCTTTTTAAAATGTTTAATAAGATATCTGGTATGACAGGGACAGGTAAGGTCGCGGAAAAAGAGTTTATTGAAACTTACAATATGTCTGTAGTACGCATTCCAACCAATCGTCCTAGAAAACGGATTGACTATCCAGATAATCTATATATCACTTTACCTGAAAAAGTGTATGCATCCTTGGAGTACATCAAGAAATACCATGCTAAGGGAAATCCCTTGCTCGTTTTTGTAGGTTCAGTTGAAATGTCTCAGCTTTATTCATCACTCTTGCTTCGTGAGGGAATAGCTCATAATGTTTTAAATGCTAATAATGCGGCGCGTGAGGCCCAGATCATCTCTGAGTCAGGTCAGATGGGGGCTGTGACAGTGGCTACCTCTATGGCAGGACGTGGTACGGATATTAAGCTAGGTAAAGGAGTCGCAGAGCTTGGGGGTTTGATTGTTATTGGAACGGAGCGGATGGAAAGTCAACGGATTGACCTGCAAATTCGTGGTCGTTCTGGTCGCCAAGGAGATCCTGGTATGAGTAAGTTTTTTGTATCTTTAGAGGATGATGTTATCAAGAAATTTGGGCCATCTTGGGTGCATAAAAAGTACAAAGACTACCAAGTCAAAGATATGACACAACCAGAGGTTCTTAAGGGACGCAAATATCGGAAATTAGTTGAAAGAGCTCAGCATGCGAGTGATAGTGCAGGACGCTCTGCACGTCGTCAGACTCTAGAGTATGCAGAGAGTATGAATATACAACGAGATATGGTCTATAAAGAGAGAAATCGTTTAATAGATGGTTCTCGTGATTTGGAAGATGTTGTTGATGAAATCATTGCTAGTTACATAGGTCAAGTGACTTCTTCAGACTATGAAAGCCGAGAGTTACTCTTCCACTTTATTGTGACCAATATTAGTTTTCATATTAAAGAAGTTCCAGACTATGTAAATGTGACTGATAAAACTGCAGTTCGTAACTTTGTAAAACAGGTGATTGATAAAGAACTTTCTGAAAAGAAAGAATTGCTTGAGCAACATGGACTGTATGAACAGTTTTTACGACTTTCCATGCTCAAGGCTATTGATGACAACTGGGTAGAGCAGGTAGACTATCTACAACAGTTATCTATGGCTATCGGTGGTCAGTCTGCTAGTCAGAAAAACCCGATCGTAGAGTATTATCAAGAAGCCTACGCGGGCTTTGAAGCTATGAAAGAACAAATCCGTGCGGATATGGTGCGTAATCTCCTGATGGGCTTGGTTGAAGTCACTCCTAAGGGTGAGATTATGACTCATTTCCCATAAAAAGAGGAAAATATGACAATTTACAATATAAATTTAGGACTTGGATGGGCTAGTAGTGGTGTTGAATACGCCCAAGCCTACCGTGCTGGTGTTTTTCGGAAATTAAATCTGTCCTCTAAGTTTATCTTTACAGATATGATTTTAGCCGATAATATTCAGCACTTAACAGCAAATATTGGTTTTGATGATGATCAAGTGATTTGGCTTTATAATCATTTCACAGACATAAAGATTGCACCGACTAGCGTGACAGTGGATGATGTGCTGGCTACTTTTGACGGTGTTGAAAGTCGTAGAGAAAAGAATGGTAAGGTATTGCGTATCTTCTTTTCTGACCAAGATAAGTTTGTCACCTGTTATTTAGTTGATGAAAACAAGAACTTGGTTCAACATGCGGAGTATGTCTTTAAAGGAAAACTGATTCGTAAGGATTACTTTTCTTATACGCGTTATTGTAGCGAATACTTTGCTCCCAAGGACAATGTTGCAGTCCTATACCAACGAACTTTTTACAATGAAGACGGGACTCCAGCCTATGATATCTTGATGAATCAAGGGAAGGAAGAAGTTTATCGTTTTAAGGATAAGATTTTCTATGGAAAGCAAGCATTTATGCGTGCCTTTATGAAATCTTTGAATTTGAACAAGTCTGATTTGGTCATTCTCGATAGGGAGACAGGTATTGGACAGGTTGTGTTTGAGGAAGCGCAAGCAGCGCATCTAGCGGTAGTTGTTCATGCGGAGCATTATAGTGAAAATGCTACAAATGAGGATTATATCCTTTGGAATAATTATTACGACTACCAGTTTACCAATGCAGATAAGGTTGATTTCTTTATCGTATCAACTGATAGACAGAATGAAGTGTTGCAAGAGCAATTTGCTAAGTACACCCAGCACCAACCAAAGGTTGTTACCATTCCTGTAGGAAGTATTGATTCCTTGACTGAGTCAAGTCAAGGACGTAAGCCATTTTCACTGATTACTGCTTCACGTCTGGCCAAAGAAAAACACATCGATTGGTTGGTCAAGGCGGTCATTGAGGCGCGTAAGGAAATCTCTGAATTAACCTTTGATATTTATGGTAGTGGAGGAGAAGATTCTCTGCTTAGAGAAATTATTGCAACTCATCAAGCTGAGGATTATATTCAACTCAAGGGACATGCAGAACTTTCGCAGATTTATAGCCAGTATGAGGTCTACTTGACTGCTTCAACTAGCGAAGGATTTGGTTTGACCTTGATGGAAGCTATTGGTTCAGGTCTACCACTAATTGGTTTTGATGTGCCTTATGGTAATCAGACCTTTATAGAAGATGGGAAAAATGGTTATTTGATTCCAAGTTCATCTGACCATGTAGAAGACCAAATCAAGCAAGCTTACGCAGCTAAGATTTGCCAACTGTATCAAGAAAATCGTTTGGAAGATATGCGTACCCATTCTTACCAGATTGCAGAAGGCTTCTTAACCAAAGAAATTTTAGAAAAGTGGAAGAAAACAGTAGAGGAGGTGCTCCATGATTGAACTTTATGATCGTTATAGTCAGGAAAGTAGAGATTTACATGAAAGTCTAGTCGCTACTGGTCTTTCTCAACTTGGAGTGGTCATCGATGCAGATGGTTTTCTGCCTGATGGTCTGGTCTCTCCTTTTACTTATTATCTAGGATATGAAAAGGGAAAACCTCTTTATTTTAACCAAGTATCTGTTCCAGCTTTTTGGGAAATTTCAGGAAATAATCAGTCTGCTCGTATTGAAGATATGACAGAGGAGAGGGCTGTCATTCATTATGCTGATGGAATGCAGGCTCGCTTGGTTAAACAGGTAGATTGGAAAGACTTGGAAGGAAGAGTACGCCAGGTTGATCATTATAATCGCTTTGGAGCTTGCTTTGCTACAACGACTTATAGCGCAGATAGTGAGCCGATTATGACCGTTTACCAAGATGTCAATGGTGAGGAAGTTTTACTTGAAAACCATGTGACGGGTGATATCTTATTGACTTTGCCTGGTCAGTCTATGCGTTACTTTGCCAATAAGGTTGAATTTATCACCTTCTTTTTGCAAGATTTGGAAATAGATACAAGTCAGCTTATCTTTAATACCTTAGCAACTCCCTTCTTGGTTTCCTTCCATCATCCAGATAAGTCTGCCTCAGATGTTTTGGTTTGGCAGGAACCTCTCTATGATGCCATTCCAGGCAATATGCAGTTGATTTTGGAAAGTGATGATGTGCGTACTAAGAAGATTATCATTCCAAACAAGGCGACTTATGAACGTGCTTTAGAGTTGACTGACGAGAAATACCATGATCAGTTTGTGCACTTGGGTTACCATTATCAGTTCAAACGCGATAATTTCCTAAGACGAGATGCCTTAATCTTGACCAATTCAGATCAAATTGAGCAAGTAGAAGCCATCGTAGAAGCCTTGCCAGATGTCACTTTCCGCATCGCAGCGGTAACAGAGATGTCTTCTAAGCTCTTAGATATGCTTCGCTATCCTAATGTGGTCCTTTATCAGAACGCTAGTCCACAGAAGATTCAGGAACTTTATCAACTATCGGATATTTACTTGGATATCAACTATAGCAATGAGTTATTGCAGGCAGTACGTCAGGCCTTTGAGCACAATCTCTTGATTCTTGGATTTAATCAGACAGTGCACAATAGACTTTATATCGCTCCAGAACATCTATTTGAAAGTAGTGAAGTTTCTGATTTGGTTAAGACCATTAAACAGGCTCTTTCAGATGTTGATCAAATGCGTCAGGCACTTGGAAAACAAGGTCAACATGCAAACTATGTTGACTTGGTGCGATATCAGGAAACCATGCAAACTGTTTTAGGAGGCTAACATGTCAGACGAAGATTTATTTTACAAAGACGTTGAAGGTCGCATGGAAGAGTTGAAACAAAAACCGATCAAGAAGGAAAAAGAAACCCGAGGGGAAAAGATTAGTAAGACTTTTTCACTCCTCTTGGGTTTAATGATTCTAATTGGTTTACTCTTTACTTTGCTAGGAATTTTGAGGTAGTCCTATGATTGACATACTGATTGTTTTAGCTATTGTCCTCTCTCTTGCTTTGATTGTATTGGTAACCATACAACCCCGTCAAAATCAACTATTTTCCATGGATGCCACTAGTAATATTGGTAAACCAAGTTACTGGCAGAGTAACACCTTGGTAAAGGTTCTCACCTTGTTGGTGAGTTTGGCTTTGTTTGTCTTATTATTGATTTTTATGGTAATGACTTATAAATAGAAGGAAATTTCGGAGGTTTTAGGAGTTTCTCAAAGTAGTCAATGAAATAATAAGTGATCATGCAAGAAGCTTGTTTTCCCTTTAAGAGTTACAAACTTGTCGTTGTACTCCTGAAACTACTCTTTATTGTAAGTGATTAATAAGGACTGATATTCAAAAATCTCCAGATTAGTGAACTCAAAGGTAGTTCTTAAACTGGAGATTTTTTGATACTTATTCCATATGACTTCATACATCTATAAAATGTATATATTCTTGTTTAAAAATCATTTTAGAAGATATGACTCATATTTGCTTGTAGTTCATGAGACTTTTTACTAGTACCATTTTCTTATTTACAAGCTGATTTAGCTTTTGTCTCTGAAATAAAAAGAAATCAAATTATTTTTATTTTAATCTATAAAATGATATAATGTATAAAATTACATGTATAATTTATTATGCATTTATATATAAATAAAAAGGAGAAAATAATGTTTAAATTGAACATGCAAAAGAAAGATCACCGCTTTTTCTGTGGGAATAAGTATGAGAAATATTCTATTAAAAAACTAAAGGTCGGTGCAGCAAGTGTATTGGTTGGGACAGGATTTTTATTCGGTTACAATGTGGATCAAGTAAGTGCTAATGAGAAAAATACTGATACTACAGCTATCGTAACATCAAAGGATGGAGATGAACTCCAATCTGCAGATAAATCAAAGGGTACGGCTGAATCAAAACAAGAAAATACTCAAGAAGTGGTTACGGAAACACTAAAACCTGAAACGAAAGATGAAGCAGTTCTAGCAACAAGTCCGCAAGTGGCTGAAACTAAGGAAACTCCTGAAACTAAGGAAGTATCAGAAAATAAAGTAAACAGTGTAGATAAAGAAACTGTCAACTCATCTACGTTGAGAGCTAACTTAGCAGATTTAGAAGCTCAAATTGAACGTATCCGAGGAAATAAAAAACAAGCTTCTCAAATCCAAAATGCTGAAAAACTTGTTGCTGACGCTAGACAATATCTAGAATCTTTGAATACTACTCAACAAGAAGTAGATGCGAAAGCTAAAGAAATTAGCTCATTAACTACTATCTTAAAGTCAATTAAAGCCGAAGAAACAGTAAAAGAAAATAAGAATCAAGATAGCCGTAATGGTAAAAAGCTGGAAGAAGGAACTGGTTTTAGAGCTGGTGAAGCTGCTGGTACAGGTGTTGGCGCAGATGTAAAAGATGCAACAAGTACACCAGCTGTGACAAGAGATGGTTATACTGATAGAGCTGCTGCGGAATCATTCACAAAGCAAGTTACGTGGTTAGATTTTGGAGATACTGCTAATTGGCAAAATATAGATAATGAAGGTGGAAAGGTTTACTTAAAAGAAGGGTCAGTTTATAGAAAAGAAGTGATTCCAGGATACGTTATTAATATTAAAGTGAAATCATTGAAACCTTTCCAAGCAACAGAAATCTATAGAAAACGTATGGAAGCAGCTAATGCTTCAGAAGAAGAAAAAGCAACTTTCAATCCAAATGCTACAAATCAACATTTTGGTGATAAAAGTGGGCCTACTAGAATAACAGCTAATGCACAAAGTTGGTCTGAAATTCAAAATAACGGAATTAATACTGAAAATAAAAAAACATCGATTGGTTCTGAAAGCGATTGGTCAAATATAGGGGTTCAATTTGAAATTAGTGCAACTTATAAAGGGAAAACAGTTAGACCTGCAGTTGTTATGAACGATTCTGAGAGTGCAAACCACGGTGAAAGTATTGTTTTAACAACAAATGGAGATGGATGGGAACGTGTAGTAGAATTGAAGAAAGACCGATTTATCGGTGGTTCGTATACGCCAACTCCATATAAACCAATTAATTTGTATAATTTAAATCATGATGATTATCCAGCATCTGCAAGTCGTAATAATGCAGGTCAGTTATTATGGCATTTAAGAGGAGGTTTTCTAACTTTTGCTGACGGAAGAAAGCTGGCACCGAAATACTTTACTAATCCTGATCAAGAAATGGGAGGTCTAGGAACAGGAGTGTTTGGTCCAGTCACTACGTCTGGTGGTTATAGTGTTCCAGTATTGATGACAAAAAATGCAACTGAGGTTGGAATGTATATTTTATCTTCAGGGATACAAAATGCTATGATGGGTGTGATTCCAATTGATGAAGGAGATGCTCCTGAAAGTTATGGAAAAGCATCTCATACGATGAATACTATAGATGGTTTAACGGGTGCAGAAGTAAAACAACCATATTTAGGAAGTACACGACCAGATATGGATACAGGTACTACTAAAGATTGGTATGGTGATGATAAAGATTTAGATGGTGACGAAGGCATAAATCAATTACTTCCTGATAATCTAAAAGATAGTGAAGGAAATATTATCAAGGCAAATATTTCTAAAAAAGGTTATTATAAATTAAATGTTCAAGCTCATACTGGTGGAGCAGAGAAAGCTTATATCCGTTCGTGGGTCGATTTTAACAACAATGGCAAATTCGATGAAGATGAAGGTTCTGAAATCGCAGAAATTACAAAAGACGGTGAAGTATCTTTAGAGTTTAAAAATAAATCTTCAAGAGATGCAGGAGATTTACTTGAAGCTGGTACAAGAGTTCGTATCGCAACGAATAAATCTGAAATTGAAAAACCAACAGGAAATGCTTTTAGTGGTGAAGTAGAAGACTTTAAAACAAAAATCACACATCCACCAAAAGGGGAAAAGAAAGAAACTATTGGTAATATTAAAGAAACACAAAAAGAAGAAATTCACTTTACAATTGCTGAAGGAAAGAAAAATGTTTATCTTGATGGAAATCCTGCTGTTGAGATTGATAAAACTGTAGCGCCAGTGTATTTTGATAATAAAACTGGTCAACAAGTTACATTAACTTCTGATAATACTTATACAGTAGAAGGAGAAGGAACATATAAATTTATCGTAGCTGAAAATGGCATTGATGTAAAAGTAGAATTTACACCAGCTGATGGATTCATAGGTAAAGCACACGGTGTCTCTATTCGTCGTCAAGATACGAATAAAACAACGACTGATTGGGGTGTCTTTAATCCAACAAATGATCCGAGCATTACAAATATCAATAGTGTTTTAGACTCAATGGATGGAATGTATATTCCAGAAGTTAGAGTTCCAGGAGAGATTACTACTAGTGCAAATAATGCTGAAAGTAGAAATCTACAAGGATTACCACAAAAAGGGCAACCGACATTTAACGTAGAAACAGAAAAAGATCCGGTTAAACCTTCAGCGAAATATCCAGCAAAACTTGTTGATCCAACGTCAAATACAGTTACTGAGGCAACGACAGTTAATGCAATAGAACAAGGAACGAATAAAGTAATTGGTACATATACAATTGTACCTGAAACTGGAGAAGTAACATTCACACCAAATAAAGATTTCCAAGGAGTTCCAGCGCCAGTAACTGTTTCAGCTGAAGTTGAATTATCTCATGATAAAGATGGTAATATTACGAAGAAAACTTTAACAGGTACTTATACACCAACGATTATTCCAGTAACACCAACAGCTGAAAAATCTGCAACAAGTGATGTACAAGGAAAAGTACAAACATCACCAATCAAGCTAGATACAGAAGAAACTGGAGACGATAAAGGTAAGACAGTTAACTTTGATAAAGGAACTCAAACAGGACCAAAAGGAGAACGTGTTGAGTTAGATCCTGAAACTCTAACATTATTGGATTCAACAGGAGCAGAAGTAACTAGTGTAACAACACCTCAAGGTAAGTACGAGTTAGACAAAGCTAACAAAACAATTTCATTCACACCAAATAAAGACTTTGTAGGAACAGCAACACCAGTTAAAGTTCAAATCAAAGACGTGAATGGAACTAAAGTAGAAACAACTTATACTCCAACAGTTACAGATGTCACAATGGAAAGTGTTGATAAGACATCAGAAGCACCACAAGGACAAACACAAACTGGAAAACCAGAATTCACAATTTCAAGTCCAAATGTGCAAATTACAGGATACAAACTAGTAGATCCAGTAAGCAAAACACCTGTAGATAGTACTGAAATCGAAGTTCCAGAACAAGGAACATATAAGATTGACAAAACAACTGGTCAAGTAACATTTATTCCAAAACCAGGATACACAGGAACAACTGATGGAATCACAGTACAAGCAACAGATGAAAACGGAGAAACAAAAGATGCGAAGTATACACCAAAAGTAACTCCATTAACAGTAACTCCAGAAAACAAAACATCTAAAAATATCCAAGGTCTACCACAAGAAGGAACACCAACCTTTACAATTCCAGAAGGTGTAACAAATGCTTCAATTACAAGTCGTAAACTAGTTGATCCAACAGACAACACACCAAAAGACTCTGTAACAGTAGAAGGAAAAGGAACATTTGTCATTGATGAAACTGGAAAAGTAACCTTCACACCAGTACCAAGCTACACAGGTGAAGTACCAGCAATTGAAGTAGAAGCAACAGTAACTGTAACAAACGAGAAGAATGAACCAGCTACAATTACTTCAAAAGCAACATACAAACCAGAAATCGTTCCTCTAGAGTTAGGTAAAACACCAGCAACTTCAACAAACTTACAAGGTTTAGAACAAAAAGGAACACCAACATTCACTGGAAGTACAGTAGAAGTAAATGGTGAACAAAAAGAAGTAACAATTAAAGAAAATAGTTACACACTTGTAAAAGATGGAGCTGAAGTAACAACAACTCCTGCATACAAAAAAGGAACAACTGATGTAATTGGTACGTACACAATTGATCCAGCAACTGGAGAAGTAACACTTACACCAACAGATAAAACTTATACAGGTGAAGTAGAACCAGCAGTTGTACAAGCAACAGGATCAAATAATGTAAAAGTACAAACAACGTACACACCAACAATTACTCCAGTAACCCCAACAGCTGAAAAATCTGCAACAAGTGATGTACAAGGAAAAGTACAAACATCACCAATCAAGCTAGATACAGAAGAAACTGGAGACGATAAAGGTAAGACAGTTAACTTTGATAAAGGAACTCAAACAGGACCAAAAGGAGAACGTGTTGAGTTAGATCCTGAAACTCTAACATTATTGGATTCAACAGGAGCAGAAGTAACTAGTGTAACAACACCTCAAGGTAAGTACGAGTTAGACAAAGCTAACAAAACAATTTCATTCACACCAAATAAAGACTTTGTAGGAACAGCAACACCAGTTAAAGTTCAAATCAAAGACGTGAATGGAACTAAAGTAGAAACAACTTATACTCCAACAGTTACAGATGTCACAATGGAAAGTGTTGATAAGACATCAGAAGCACCACAAGGACAAACACAAACTGGAAAACCAGAATTCACAATTTCAAGTCCAAATGTGCAAATTACAGGATACAAACTAGTAGATCCAGTAAGCAAAACACCTGTAGATAGTACTGAAATCGAAGTTCCAGAACAAGGAACATATAAGATTGACAAAACAACTGGTCAAGTAACATTTATTCCAAAACCAGGATACACAGGAACAACTGATGGAATCACAGTACAAGCAACAGATGAAAACGGAGAAACAAAAGATGCGAAGTATACACCAAAAGTAACTCCATTAACAGTAACTCCAGAAAACAAAACATCTAAAAATATCCAAGGTCTACCACAAGAAGGAACACCAACCTTTACAATTCCAGAAGGTGTAACAAATGCTTCAATTACAAGTCGTAAACTAGTTGATCCAACAGACAACACACCAAAAGACTCTGTAACAGTAGAAGGAAAAGGAACATTTGTCATTGATGAAACTGGAAAAGTAACCTTCACACCAGTACCAAGCTACACAGGTGAAGTACCAGCAATTGAAGTAGAAGCAACAGTAACTGTAACAAACGAGAAAAACGAACCAGCGACAATTACTTCAAAAGCAACATACAAACCAGAAATCGTTCCTGTAAAACCAACAGCTGAAAGCTCTACAACAAGCGATGTTCAAGGTAAAGTACAAACTTCATCAATCGTATTAGATACAGAAGAAACTGGAGACGATAAAGGTAAAACTGTTAACTTCAATAAGGGAATTGAACAAGGTCCTAAAGGTGAAAGAACAGAATTAAATCCAGATACATTAACACTATTAAATGAAGCTGGAGAAGAGGTAACTAGCGTAACAACTCCTCAAGGTAAGTATGAATTGGATAAAGCTAATAAAACTATTACCTTTACACCAAATAAAGACTTCGCAGGAGAAGCTACACCAGTTAAAGTTCAAATCAAAGATGTAAATGGAACTAAAGTAGAAACTACTTACACTCCAACTGTTATCGAAGTAACGCCAACAGGTAAAGATTCAGCAACGACTGGACCACAAGGAATTGCTCAAACATCACCAATCGTATTCAATCAAAAAGATGAAGCTGATAATACAACAGTAAACTTTGAAACAGGTCATGAAAGAGTTGAATTAAAACAAGATACATTAACATTAGTCAATGGAAATGGTGAAAAAGTTACAACAATTACTGTACCAGAAGTGGGAACATATGAATTGAAAGATGGTGCAATTACCTTTACACCAGTTAAGACATTCACTGGAACAGCTGAAGGAGTAACAGTTCAAGTTGAAGATGAGAATGGTAAAGTTGTTACGAAGAAATATACACCAACAGTTACCCCAGTAACACCAGAAGGAACCCCTGCAGAAACTACAGGAATTCAAGGAGCAACACAAGAGGGAACACCAACATTTAAACCAGGAAACCCTAATGTGCCAATCAATGAAGAAGTAGCCCCAACATTAGAAGGAGCAAATCCTGAAGGAAAAGTTGTAGTACCAGGAGAAGGAACATATACAGTTGACAAAGACGGTAAAGTAATCTTCACTCCAGAACCACAGTTCACAGGAACAGCAAAAGGAGTAACAGTAAAACGTGTAGATAAGAACGGAACACCAGTAACGGCTAAATACACACCAACAGTTACCCCAGTAACACCAGAAGGAACCCCTGCAGAAACTACAGGAATTCAAGGAGCAACACAAGAGGGAACACCAACATTTAAACCAGGAAACCCTAATGTGCCAATCAATGAAGAAGTAGCCCCAACATTAGAAGGAGCAAATCCTGAAGGAAAAGTTGTAGTACCAGGAGAAGGAACATATACAGTTGACAAAGACGGTAAAGTAATCTTCACTCCAGAACCACAGTTCACAGGAACAGCAAAAGGAGTAACAGTAAAACGTGTAGATAAGAACGGAACACCAGTAACGGCTAAATACACACCAACAGTTACCCCAGTAACACCAACAGGTGAAAATGCTGAAACTGAAGGACCAAAAGCACAACCTCAAACATCACCAATCGTGTTTGATAAGAAAGATGAAGATAACTCTACAGTAAACTTCAACAAAGGTCATGAAAATGTAGCATTAGATCCAACAACTACTACACTAGTAGGAAAAGATGGAAAACCGACTACAGAAGTGAAAGTTCCAGGTGAAGGTACATATACACTAGCAAATAATGTTATCACATTCACACCAGAAAAAGACTTCGCAGGAAAAGCTACTGGAGTTACAGTTCAAGTAAAAGATGCGAACGGAACAAAAGTTGAAAAAACTTACACACCAACAGTTCGCTCAGTTACAACATTTGTAGATGAAGCTGGAAATCCAATTACTGTAGATAAGAATAATACACCAGTTGTACCTGAAGAGGATGGAACACAACCTAAGAAAAATATCCCAGGTTACCGCTTCGTAGAGACTAAGAAACTTCCAAATGGAGATACAGTGCACGTCTACGAAAAAGTAACAACACCAACTCCATCAGTTGAAAAACCAAGAATTATTGCACGTGACACAGAAGGAAATATCATTCCAGGATTTGAATTCGATATGCTGTCACCAATCTTGGATATTCCTGAGTATGAGTATGTAGGTGAAGAGTCTCTTTCTGATGGTACAATCAAACGTATCTATAAGAAAGTGAAGAAATCGACAACACCAGCAAAACCATACAGTCCAACACCAACACAAATTACAGAAAAAGTATTAACAACGTTTGTGGATGAAAATGGTAATGTGATTATCCATGAAGAAAATGGTTCACATCCAGGTAGAGAAATCGAAGGATATGAGTTGATTGGTATCAAACGAGATTCTATAGGCAATGTTCGCAATATTTATCGTAAGATTCAATCGACAATTCCAGTTGAATCAGTTCAACCAACTACTCCAGCTATGCCTGAACAGTCAGCCCAACCAGTTCAGACAGTAGCAGTGAAAGAAGCTGAAGCTAAACGTGAATTGCCTAATACAGGTACAGAAGATCACGCTAACCTTGCAGCACTTGGACTTCTCGGAGTATTGAGCGGATTTGGTCTTGTAGCTCGT
This sequence comes from uncultured Streptococcus sp., assembly GCF_963521255.1. GTDB lineage: Bacteria > Bacillota > Bacilli > Lactobacillales > Streptococcaceae > Streptococcus. The sequence continues at coordinate 31,135 of NZ_CAUQTU010000004.1, forward strand.
AAGAAGAAGGAAGACTAATCTTTCTCAATGCTGTTCATAGTTTTGAATGAACAGATAATCCCCTAAACTGATGAATCAAATGATTCATCAGTTTTTTGGGGAAATTAGAGAAATGCATAGTAAGAGAGTCATAATAAGGTATATTGAAAAATCTCCAGACTAGTGGACTAAATTTATAGTTTCTAGTTTGGAGATTTTATATTTGAACTTTTCTTGTATTGATTCGGTTTAGGGTAAATGAACATTTAAACTATTTTTATTTTTCTGTTTGGTTTAGTATGACCGATTTCCCTTTAATTTCCATATTTTTTATAGAAATCAACTTTTACTTGGATGAAGGTTTTGGCTTCACGTAGGAGTTGGAGGAGCGTGGCGCGGGTTTCAAATTCTTCTCTTGTCTTGGGCAGACTGCGGTTGCGGAAGACTTCTAGATAGCGTTCAATTTCATCTAGTAAATCAGAAGCAGGATTGGTCTGGCTCAGTTGGCCTGCAATTTTTGAAAAGAGTTGTGCCAAAATCAGGCTCTCGCTGGCAGCTAGGTGACAGGTATTGATTTGCTGGGCCATATTTCGCAGGATACGGCTTTGTCGCTGTCTCATCTCAAAGTAGTGGATATGGTAGTCGGTCTGGTGAAAGAGGTGGTCAGAGTGATCTAAGTAGACCAGTCTGAGGGCTTCTTCCAAAAGGGTGTCTAATTCCTCTACTAGCTGTGCTCGATTGCGTCCATCCCCTCTGGATAAAAAATATTTGAAGCGCTGGAGAATATCTTTTAACTTTTCTTCAACCATCGTGTAGTAGAGCTGAATTTTCTTCTCTCGTGAAGGCATATAGAGATTGACCAGTAGGGCAAATCCTGTACCGATAGCAAAGAGAAGAAATTCATTGACTAGAAGGTCTAGAGAGGTTGACTCTTGTACCAAGAGATGGCTAACCAAAACGCTACTTGGTGTGATACCAATTTCCCAGCCCATCTTGTAGGCTAGAGGAACGTATAGGGCAAGATAGAGGCCGAGGCTCCAGATATGAAATCCGCTCAAGTGAAAAGCAAAAACACCGATAGCCAGAGCGAGGAGCATAGAAAAAAGACGGTTGCGGGCCAGTTTTAAAGTACTTCTACGTGTATCAGAGAGGCTCAAGAGGGCGATGATTCCAGCTGAAACTGCTGAGGAGAGATTGAGAAAATAAGCAAGAAGGTAGGCAAGACAGGTAGCTAAGATGAGCTTGGTCGTACGTTGGCTAATAGACATAAGAAATTCCTAGTAAGTTAGAATAAAAGCGGAAAAGACAAGACCTGAGCAGGCTTGTCTTTATGAGTTATTTTTTACGGGCTGCTGCGTATTCGGCAACGGCGGTAAAGAGGACGTCTGTAGACGAGTTGAGGGCTGTTTCACACGAGTCTTGGATGACACCAATCACAAATCCAACACCGACAACTTGCATGGCAATATCGTTAGAAATACCGAAAAGGCTACAAGCAACTGGGATAAGCAGGAGGGAACCTCCCGCAATACCAGAAGCACCACAGGCTGAGATAGCTGCTACCACACTGAGGACAAAGGCTGTCGCAAAGTCAACAGGAATTCCAAGAGTATTTACTGCAGCAAGGGTCAAAACGTTAATAGTAATCGCTGCCCCGGCCATGTTGATAGTAGAACCAAGTGGGATAGAAACAGAATAGGTATCTGGATCCAGTCCGAGGTCGTGACAAAGTTTCATGTTGACAGGGATGTTAGCCGCAGAACTACGAGTGAAGAAGGCTGTCACACCGCTGACACGCAAACATTTCCAAACGAGGGGATAAGGATTTCTCTTCATAAAGAGGAAGGCAATTAGTGGATTGACAACTAGAGCGACAAAGAACATGGTTGTAACTAATAGTCCTAGTAAAATACCGTAGTTTGCGAGACTGCCGATTCCCTTATCAGAAATAGTTTTAAAGACAAGGCCTAGGATTCCAAATGGTGCTAGGTTGATAATCCATTCGACAATCTTAGAAGTCACATCAGCAATAGTATTCAACAATTCTTTACTATTTTTGCTGGCTTCTCTCATAGCAATCCCAAAAACAACTGCCCAAGATAAGATACCAATGTAGTTGGCTGTGACAAGGGCATTGACAGGATTGTCTACGAGTTTAAGCAAGAGATTGCTAAGAACCTGACCTATACCATCAGGAGGCGTAACCTCGGTATTAGCACTATTTAAGGTAATTTCAACAGGAACGATGAAACTAGCAAAGACAGCCACAAGTGCTGCTGCAAAGGTTCCCACTAGGTAAAGGAAGATAACGGTTTTCATATTGCTATCCTGTCCCTTTTGGTGTTTGGAAAGGGCATTGGCAACGAGGGCAAAGACCAAAATAGGTGCGATGGCTTTGAGACCACCAACAAAGAGATCTCCGAGTAGGCCAATTCCAGAAACAGAAGGAAGTGTCAGTCCTAGGGTTCCTCCAATAAGCATACCAATCAAAATCCGTTTGATGAGGCTTGCCTTATTCCAAGCATGAATGAGTTTTTTCATAATAACCTCCTTAGTTGTGTAATGTTTATGATTATAGTATAAATATGAACTAAAATCAAGAATTTTCTGTCTATTTTTGCTATTATTTTTGAATATTTATGGAGATTCATCACTTGTGAAAGTATGGTATAATAAATGAAAGGAGTTTTATATGCAAGAATTTATTCAAACCTATCTCAATAAGCTTGATATTACAGCGATTATCGAGAATATCTTGACCAAGGTACTTTCTCTTTTATTCTTATTTTTGCTCTTTTATACAGCTAAAAAACTGCTTCATACCATGGTGCAGAGAATTGTCAAACCTTCTCTAAAAATGTCTCGTCATGATGTCGGGCGTCAGAAAACCATCTCACGTCTGTTAGAAAATGTGTTTAATTATACCCTTTATTTCTTTTTACTTTACTGCATTTTGTCGATTTTAGGTTTGCCAGTTTCGAGTTTGCTAGCAGGGGCTGGGATTGCTGGGGTGGCTATTGGGATGGGAGCCCAAGGTTTTCTTTCTGATGTCATCAATGGCTTTTTCATCCTCTTTGAACATCAACTGGATGTGGGAGATGAGGTCGTTTTGACAAATGGTCCTATTACTGTATCGGGCAAGGTCGTCAGCGTCGGCATTCGAACAACTCAACTCCGAGGAGAAGACCAGGTTCTACACTTCGTTCCCAATCGGAATATCACTGTCGTCAGCAATTTCTCTCGGACAGACCAGGCCTGAAATTTTAGCAGATTTATGGTACAATAAAAAGAGTTTGGTAAAGGAGAGAAGATGTTTTTAGAAAAACAGTTGGGCAATGGTTGTACCTGGATTAACCTAGATTTGGACAAGTTGAAGAAACTAGAGGATCTTTCTGAAATCTACGGTTTGGACAAGGAAACCATTGAATACGCACTGGATAGAAATGAGCGTGCCCACATGGATTATCACCGTGAAAATGGGACTGTGACCTTTATCTACAATGTCTTGAACTTGAAAAAGGATAAGGCATACTATGAAACCTTTCCTATGACCTTTATCGTGGAACATCGTCGCCTGATTACCATTAGTAATACCAAGAACGCCTATGTCATTGAACAGATGACCCGTTATCTGGAGAGTCATGACACGCTTTCGATTTACAAGTTTCTCTTTGCCAGTCTGGAAATCATCAGCAATGCCTATTATCCTGTCATCGAGCAGATGGATAAGAGTAAGGACGAGGTCAATGGCCTCTTGCGCCAGCGGACGACCAAGAAAAATCTCTTTGCCCTTTCCGACTTGGAGACTGGTATGGTTTACCTCACTGCGGCTGCCAAGCAAAATCGCATGTTGCTGGAACATATTCAAGGGCATGCACTTTATCGCAGTTTTAACGAGATTGAGAGAGAACAATTTGATGACGCCATGATTGAGGCTCATCAGCTGGTATCCATGACAGACTTGATTTCTCAAGTTCTCCAACAACTATCAGCATCTTACAACAATATCCTAAACAATAATCTGAATGATAATTTGACAACCTTGACCATCATTTCAGTCTTGCTAGCTGTTTTGGCAGTAGTGACAGGCTTTTTCGGAATGAATGTTCCCCTACCTTTAACAGATGAGCCCCATGCTTGGCTCTACATTAGTTTGGCCAGTGCTGGTTTGTGGATTGTCCTGTCGTTGTTGCTAAGGAAAATTGCGAAAAAAAGTTAAGAAAAGGAGCCAGAATGGCGATTGAAAACTATATGCCAGATTTTGCTGTGGAAGCAGTTTATGATCTGACAGTCCCAAGTCTGCAGGCGCAGGGAATCAAGGCTGTTTTGGTCGATTTGGACAATACCCTCATTGCTTGGAACAACCCTGATGGGACACCAGAGATGAAGCAATGGCTACATGATCTTCGGGACGCGGGCATTCGCATTATTGTAGTCTCAAATAATACCAAAAAACGCGTACAACGAGCAGTTGAGAAATTTGGAATTGATTACGTTTATTGGGCCTTGAAGCCTTTCACATTTGGGATTGACCGCGCCATGAAGGAATTTCACTATGAGAAAAGCGAAGTGGTCATGGTTGGCGACCAGCTCATGACCGATATTCGAGCAGCCCACCGTGCTGGCATTCGCTCTATCTTAGTCAAACCCTTGGTTCAACATGACTCGATCAAAACGCAGATTAACCGAGCTCGTGAGCGTCGTGTCATGCGAAAAATCACTGAAAAGTACGGACCGATTACATATAAAAAAGGAATTTAACTATGGAAGAAATTCTCTGTATTGGTTGTGGAGCAACCATTCAGACGACAGACAAGGCTGGTCTTGGTTTTACTCCCCAGTCGGCACTTGAAAAAGGTTTGGAGACTGGCGAAGTCTATTGTCAACGCTGTTTCCGTCTCCGCCACTATAATGAAATCACGGATGTCCAGTTGACGGACGATGATTTCCTCAAGCTTTTGCACGAGGTGGGAGACAGTGATGCCTTAGTGGTCAATGTCATTGATATCTTTGATTTTAATAGCTCTGTTATCCCAGGCTTGCCACGTTTTGTATCGGGTAATGATGTCCTTTTGGTGGGAAATAAAAAAGATATCCTGCCTAAGTCAGTTAAGCCGAGCAAGATTAGCCAGTGGCTCATGGAACGTGCCCATGAAGAAGGCCTTCGTCCAGTCGATGTCGTCCTAACTTCGGCACAAAACAAACATGCCATTAAGGAAGTCATTGATAAGATTGAACACTACCGTAAGGGCCGTGATGTCTATGTGGTCGGTGTAACCAACGTTGGAAAATCAACCCTTATAAATGCTATTATCCAAGAAATCACGGGTGACCAGAATGTCATTACGACTTCGCGCTTCCCAGGGACAACCTTGGACAAGATTGAGATTCCGCTTGATGACGGATCTTATATCTACGATACGCCGGGGATCATCCACCGCCACCAGATGGCTCACTACTTGACGGCCAAAAACCTCAAGTATGTCAGTCCTAAAAAGGAAATCAAGCCAAAAACCTATCAGCTCAATCCTGAACAAACACTGTTTCTAGGGGGTCTCGGACGATTTGACTTCATTGCAGGTGAGAAGCAAGGTTTCACTGCCTTCTTTGACAATGAATTGAAACTCCATCGTACCAAGCTTGAAGGCGCTAGTGCTTTCTACGACAAGCACCTTGGAAGCCTTCTGACACCACCAAATAGCAAGGAAAAAGAAGATTTTCCTAAACTGGTTGAGCATGTATTTAACATCAAGGATAAGACAGACCTAGTTATCTCAGGCTTAGGCTGGATTCGCGTAACAGGCACAGCCAAAGTCGCCGTCTGGGCACCAGAAGGAGTCGCAGTCGTCACACGAAAAGCAATTATTTAAACACAGAAAGGAAAGGGTTGTCTTTATTAAGGCGAGCGTTGCGAGCCCGTAGAGAATACTTTTCGCCGTGGTGTTAGTTGGTACAAGTGATTGTACCAACTGCGGAAAATTTGAGACCTTAGGCTCAAATTTTAGTCATGAAAGTCCAAAGGACTTTGCTGACGTCCGTCACCACTTCAGAAAAGTATAAAAAGAAACTCTTTTAAAGAAATTATGTCATTAACATCAAAACAACGTGCCTTCCTCAACAGCCAGGCACACACCCTCAAACCCATCATCCAAATCGGAAAAAATGGACTAAACGACCAAATCAAAACCAGCGTCCGTCAGGCACTTGACGCCCGTGAATTGATCAAGGTTACTCTTTTGCAAAACACCGATGAAAATATCCACGAAGTAGCTGAAATCTTGGAAGAAGAAATCGGTGTGGATACAGTCCAAAAAATCGGACGCATCTTAATCTTGTTTAAACAATCCAGCAAGAAAGAAAATCGCAAGATTTCTAAGAAAGTCAAAGAGATCTAAGACTGAAACTCCAAATAACTGTTTTTACAGAGAAATAAAGGAGACTAGCCTATGGCAATCGAACTATTGACTCCCTTTACCAAGGTAGAGTTGGAGCCAGAAATCAAGGAGAAAAAACGCAAACAAGTAGGGATTTTAGGGGGGAATTTTAATCCTGTTCACAATGCCCATCTCATTGTTGCGGATCAAGTGCGCCAGCAGTTGGGACTGGACCAAGTTCTACTCATGCCTGAATACCAACCTCCTCATGTAGATAAAAAGGAAACCATCCCTGAACACCATCGCCTCAAGATGCTTGAGTTGGCAATTGATGGAGTCGAAGGTTTGGCCATTGAAACCATCGAGTTGGAACGCAAGGGCATTTCTTATACCTACGATACCATGAAGCTTTTAACAGAGAAGAATCCAGATACGGATTATTACTTTATCATCGGTGCGGATATGGTGGACTATCTGCCTAAATGGTACCGAATTGATGAGCTGGTCGATCTGGTTCAGTTTGTGGGGGTTCAACGCCCACGCTACAAGGCAGGGACTTCCTATCCCGTTATCTGGGTGGATGTGCCTTTAATGGACATCTCATCCAGCATGGTGCGTGACTTCATTGCCCAAGGTCGGAAACCCAACTTTCTCCTACCTCAGCCTGTGCTAGATTACATCGAGAAGGAGGGGCTCTACTGATGGCCTATCAAGACTATATCAACTGCTCCCGTGAGGCTTTGTTGGAAAAAATGGCAGAGTTGCTACCTGAAAAGCGCTTAACCCATTGCTTGGGAGTAGAGCGTGCAGCCATAGAATTGGCTCAGCGATTTGGTGTGGATGTTGAGAAGGCAGGTCTAGCAGGCCTTCTTCATGACTATGCTAAAAAGCTGTCAGATCAGGAATTTCTAGACTTGATTGACCGATATCGACTAGATCCTGACCTCAAAAACTGGGGCAATAATGTCTGGCATGGCATGGTCGGAATTTACAAGCTTCAGGAAGATTTGGATTTACAAGATTCTGAAATCCTGCGTGCTATTGAAATCCATACAGTCGGGGCTGATCAGATGACAGACCTAGATAAAGTCATCTACGTCGCAGACTATATCGAGCACAATCGTGTCTTTCCAGGAGTGGATGTAGCACGTGAGATTGCTGAGCTATCGCTCAATAAGGCAGTAGCCTACGAAACAGCTCGTACCGTGGAACATCTGGCTCATCAGGGATTCCCCATCTATCCCCAAACCCTTGAAACCTATAACGCCTTTGTGCACTATTTGAAAGAGGACTAAATGAAGACGGCTTTTATCATTATTGATGTACAAAATATTTTAGTGGAAACAGGTTTTAAGACAGAGAGACTATTGGAAATAATTTCTTATTTACAAAACCAGGCTAGAAGTAAGAATATCGAAATTATCTATGTTCAACATATTGAGAATCCTGAAGCCCAAACATCAGAAGATTGGCAGTTATCTGCGCTTTTAAATCGAAAACCTGATGAAAAGGTCTTTCAGAAGAAGTATAATAGTATTTTCAAAGAAACTGGCTTAAAAGAATACTTGGATAAACAGGGGATTGAAAAATTAGTTTTATGTGGCATGCAGACAGAATATTGTGTGGATACCTCTGTCAAGGTTGCCTTTGAATATGGCTATAAGCTGATTATTCCAGAAGGTGCTGTCACAACCTTTGATGGGGATGATATTCCAGCAGAAACGATAAATGAATTTTATGAGGACATTTGGGAGGATCGCTTTGCAGATGTCCTAGATTATAAAAATATTTTTTAAAAGAGGACTAAATGAACGAAAAAGAATTACTAGAACTAGTCGTGAAAGTGGCTGATGAGAAACGTGCGGAGGATATCCTCGCACTTGACGTACAAGAATTGACTAGCGTGACTGACTACTTTGTTATCACTAGCTCTATGAATAGCCGTCAGTTGGACGCTATCGCTGATAATATTCGTGAAAAAGTAGCGGAAGCAGGCTTTAAAGGCAGTCATGTCGAAGGAGATGCAGCTGGAGGTTGGGTTTTGCTGGACCTCGGTGCTGTCGTTGTGCATATCTTCTCAGAAGAAATGCGTGCCCACTATAACCTAGAAAAACTATGGCATGAGGCGAATTCAGTAGATATTTCAGAAGCTCTTGCTTAGAAGATGAACTCAGTTGTAGTCAACTGGGTTTCTTTGCTTATTTTAGAAAAATTGATAGAAAGGTAAAGGGCGAGTGGTGTTTGCCATGGAGGCTCTTGGTATCATGATTATGGCAACTTATGAAACCTTTGCGGCTGTTTATGATGCTGTGATGGACGATAGTTTATACGACAAATGGACTGATTTTTCTCTGCGTCATTTGCCAAAAACTAAGGAGAGAAAGAAACTCTTGGAATTGGCTTGTGGGACAGGAATTCAATCTGTGCGCTTCTCTCAGGCTGGTTTTGATGTGACTGGACTTGATTTGAGTGGGGATATGTTGAAGATTGCTGAGAAGAGAGCTACTTCAGCCAAACAAAAGATTGATTTTATGGAAGGCAATATGCTGGATTTGTCCAAGGTGGGTCAATATGATTTCGTCACTTGTTATTCGGACTCTATCTGCTATATGCAGGATGAGGTGGAAGTAGGGGATGTTTTTAAGGAAGTGTATAATGCCCTTAATGAAGATGGAGTTTTCATCTTTGATGTGCATTCGACCTACCAGACAGACGAAGTTTTTCCAGGCTATTCTTATCATGAAAATGCAGAAGATTTTGCAATGCTCTGGGATACCTACGAGGATGCGGCGCCTCACTCCATCGTGCATGAGCTGACTTTCTTTGTCAAGGAAGCGGACGGCTCCTTTAGTCGTCACGATGAAGTGCATGAGGAGCGGACCTATGAGGTCTTGACCTATGATATTTTGCTGGAACAGGCTGGATTCAAGTCCTTCAAACTCTATGCAGACTTTGAGGACAAGGAGCCGACAGAGACAAGTACCCGTTGGTTTTTTGTCGCGCAGAAGTAGGAGATTATCATGACTATCACAGGTATTATCGCGGAGTTTAATCCTTTTCATAATGGGCATAAATACCTGCTGGAACAGGCAGAGGGGCTGAAAATCGTAGCCATGTCTGGAAATTTCATGCAACGTGGAGAGCCTGCTATTGTGGATAAGTGGGCACGGGCCCAGATGGCACTGGAAAATGGCGCAGACTTGGTAGTGGAATTGCCCTTTTTAGTCAGTGTTCAGGCGGCAGATTTCTTTGGCCAAGGAGCTGTGGATATCTTGGCTCGGCTGGGTATTGATAACTTAGCCTTTGGTACGGAGGAAGTTCTAGATTACCAGAAAATCGCTGACTTATACACAGAACAAGGTGCTGAGATGGAGAAATTTGTGGAAAATCTGCCTGATTCCCTTTCCTATCCCCAGAAAACCCAAGCCATGTGGAAGGAATTTGCTGGTCTTGATTTTTCTGGCAATACGCCCAATCATGTTCTTGCTCTTGCTTATGCCAAGGCAGTTGCAGGACGAAATATCAAGATGCATCCGATTCAGCGTCAGGGGGCTGGTTACCATTCTGTGGATAAAGATGTGGACTTTGCCTCGGCGACAGCCCTGCGTCAGCACCAGAAGGACCAAGATTTCTTAGAACGCTTTATGCCTTCTGTTACCCTTTTTGAGCAGGCCAGTAAGGTGAACTGGGAAGACTATTTTCCCTTGCTCCGCTATCAAATATTGTCCAATCCAGACCTAACCACTATCTATCAGGTCAATCAAGAAATGGCAGTGCGCATTAAAGAGGCTATTAAAACAGTCCAGTCTGTTGACGAATTGGTCGATGCGGTTACCACCAAACGCTACACCAAGGCGCGTGTCAGACGCCTCTTGACCTATATCTTGGTGCAGGCTAGAGAAAATGACTTGCCAGAAGCCATTCATGTCCTTGGATTTACTGAAAAAGGCAGACAACATCTCAAGTCTTTGAAAGGTCAGGTCAGTCTAGTCAGCCGAATTGGCAAAGAACCTTGGGATGTCATGACTCAAAAGGCAGACCAGATTTACCAACTAGGAAATCCAAGTATAGCAGAACAGAATTTTGGAAGAGTACCGATTAGAATAGAAACAAACTAAGTCTACTGAAAGGTGGACTTTTTGAGATTTTTTACTAATAAATAGATAGAAAAGAAAATCTTGTACAAGTTCCTGACAATTTCTTTCTTTTTGTGTATAATAGTGGAAAAGAGGTAAAACGAGGTATGGTTATGGAAGCAGTTCTTTACTCAACGTTCCGAAATCATTTAAAAGACTACATGAAGAAGGTAAACGATGAATTTGAGCCTTTGACGGTAGTTAATAAAAATCCAGATGAGGACATTGTAGTTCTTTCAAAGAGTGAGTGGGATAGTATTCAAGAAACTCTGAGAATCGCTCAAAATAAGGAACTATCTGAAAAGGTCTTGCGAGGAATGGCTCAAGTCCGTGCTGGAAGCACTCAAGTCCATGTTATTGAGGAGTGAGGAATGCTACTCAAGTTTACAGAAGATGCCTGGGCAGATTATTGCTACTGGCAAACTCAGGACAAGAAAATGTTAAAAAGAATCAATAAACTAATCAAGGATATTCAACGTGATCCCTTTACAGGAATAGGTAAGCCAGAACCACTCAAGTATGACTACCAAGGAGTCTGGTCACGGCGTATTGATGCAGAAAATCGCTTGATTTATATGATGGATGGAGATAGCGTGGCTTTTTTGTCCTTTAAAGATCATTACTAAGTTTACTGCGAAGTAGGCTTTTTCTTGAATCTCTACTAAAACTACGATTTCTAAGAAATAGAGATTGTACTAATAAATTATAGTTGATTAAACACCACATTCCTCAAAACATATTCTATTTTAGGTTTGTGAAAATCACTTTTTTATGGTAGAATGTAAAAGAATGTATGTCATTCATAATAAAAATTAAATGAGGTAAAAACATGGAAATCATGTCGCTTGCGATTGCTGTTTTTGCCGTCATCATTGGTTTAGTCATTGGATATGTCAGCATCTCAGCTAAGATGAAATCATCTCAGGAAGCTGCAGATTTGATGCTTTTAAATGCTGAACAAGAAGCAACTAATTTACGTGGACAAGCTGAGCGTGAAGCAGATTTACTTGTTAATGAAGCTAAACGTGAAAGCAAGTCTCTTAAAAAAGAAGCACTATTGGAGGCCAAAGAAGAAGCCAGAAAATACCGTGAAGAAGTGGACGCTGAATTCAAATCAGAACGTCAAGAACTCAAACAAATCGAAAGTCGTTTGACAGAGAGAGCTACTAGCCTCGACCGTAAGGACGACAATTTGACGAGTAAAGAACAAACACTTGAACAAAAAGAACAAAGTATTTCTGATAGAGCGAAAAACCTTGATGCGCGTGAAGAGCAATTAGAGGAAGTCGAAAGACAAAAAGAAGCAGAGTTAGAGCGTATTGGTGCTCTGTCTCAGGCAGAAGCACGAGATATTATCTTGGCACAGACAGAGGAAAACTTGACCAAGGAGATTGCTAGCCGTATTCGCGAAGCTGAGCAAGAGGTCAAGGAACGTTCTGACAAAATGGCCAAGGACATCCTGGTTCAAGCTATGCAACGTATCGCTGGTGAATATGTAGCAGAGTCAACAAACTCAACAGTTCATCTGCCAGATGATACTATGAAGGGACGCATTATTGGTCGTGAAGGTCGTAACATTCGTACCTTTGAAAGTTTGACAGGGGTCGATGTGATTATCGACGATACACCAGAAGTGGTGACCTTGTCAGGTTTTGACCCGATTCGTCGCGAGATTGCCCGTATGACTATGGAAATGTTGCTCAAAGATGGTCGTATCCACCCAGCTCGTATCGAAGAGTTGGTTGAGAAAAACCGTCAAGAGATTGACAATAAGATCCGTGAATACGGTGAGGCCGCAGCCTATGAGATTGGTGCGCCAAACCTTCATCCAGACTTGATGAAGATTATGGGACGTTTGCAGTTCCGTACCTCTTATGGACAAAATGTTTTGCGCCATTCGATTGAAGTTGCTAAGTTAGCTGGTATTATGGCGAGCGAACTTGGTGAAAATGCGGCTCTTGCCCGTCGTGCTGGATTCCTTCACGATATCGGGAAAGTTATTGACCGCGAGGTTGAAGGTAGCCACGTTGAAATTGGTATGGAATTGGCTCGTAAGTATAAGGAACACCCAGTTGTGGTCAATACCATCGCTAGCCACCACGGCGATGTCGAAGCAGAAAGTGTCATTGCAGTGATCGTTGCTGCGGCAGATGCCTTGAGCGCAGCCCGTCCAGGTGCTCGTAGTGAGTCTCTTGAAAGCTACATCAAACGTCTTCATGATTTGGAAGAAATTGCTAACGGCTTTGAAGGAGTACAAACTAGCTTTGCCCTTCAAGCAGGACGTGAAATTCGTATCATGGTCAATCCAGGACAAATCAAGGACGACAAAGTCACAATCTTGGCTCACAAAGTTCGTGAGAAAATTGAAAACAATCTCGATTATCCAGGAAATATCAAGGTAACCGTGATTCGTGAACTGCGTGCAGTAGATTATGCTAAATAAATAAGAAAGAGCAGTTGAAAAATTACTGCTTTTTTGTTACACTAGATAGAAAGACTGTAAAGGATAATCTGGCTTTTGCCATTATTCTAGAGAAATGTTATTTCACAGACTGACTAAAGGAGACACAATGGCAGACCGAGGCTTACTAATCGTTTTTTCTGGTCCTTCAGGGGTTGGAAAAGGAACGGTTAGAAGAGAGATTTTTGAGAGTTCTGAAAACCAATTTCAATACTCTGTATCGATGACGACACGCGCACAACGTCCTGGAGAAGTGGACGGTGTTGACTATTTCTTCCGTACTCGCGAAGAGTTTGAAGAGCTGATTCGTCAAGGACAGATGTTGGAATACGCAGAATATGTCGGCAACTACTATGGAACACCTCTGACCTATGTCAATGAAACCTTGGACAAGGGAATCGATGTTTTCCTTGAAATTGAAGTTCAAGGCGCTCTTCAGGTCAAGAAAAAGGTTCCAGATGCTGTCTTTATCTTCCTGACACCACCAGATTTGGATGAATTGCAAGACCGTTTGGTAGGTCGTGGAACAGACAGCGCAGAAGTGATTGCCCAACGAATCGAAAAGGCCAAGGAAGAAATTGCCCTTATGCGTGAGTATGATTATGCGATTGTCAACGATCAGGTGCCCCTAGCTGCTGAGCGTGTCAAACGTGTTATCGAAGCAGAGCACTTCCGTGTGGATCGTGTCATTGGTCACTATCAGGAGATGTTACCAAAATCTCCAACTACCCGATAAAATTTAGAAAATAGGTACAAGCAAATGATGTTAAAACCCTCTATTGATACCTTGCTTGACAAGGTTCCATCAAAATATTCACTCGTAATCTTGGAAGCAAAACGTGCCCACGAATTGGAAGCAGGTGCGCCAGCAACTCAAGGTTTCAAGTCTGAAAAATCAACTCTTCGCGCTTTAGAAGAAATCGAATCAGGAAACGTTACAATTCACCCAGATCCAGAAGGTAAACGTGAAGCAGTGCGTCGCCGTATCGAAGAAGAAAAACGCCGCAAAGAAGAAGAAGAAAAGAAAATCAAAGAGCAAATTGCTAAAGAAAAAGAAGATGGTGAAAAAATTTAAGGTTGGGGGGACTCAATCTTATTTTTTCTATTGAAAGAATGTACTGACAAGGAGGAGGTGAGAAGATGGCCAGAGCCAAGATTATTGTAGATGTGCCCTTGATGCAGACGGACCAGCCCTATAGTTACAGGATTCCTGAGGAATTTGAGGGAATGATGGAAGTTGGGATGCGGGTACATGTGCCCTTTGGTAAGGGTAATCGCCTGATTCAAGGGATTGTTCTTGGTTTGGATTCTCAATCAGATGAAGAAGAGATTGAGCAAGATTTAAAAGATATTGCCGAGGTACTGGATTTTTCTCCTGTTCTCACGCAAGAACAACTCTGGCTAGCTGAAGAGCTCCGCAAGTCCGTCTTTTCTTATAAAATCTCTATCCTTAAGGCTATGTTGCCGGGATTTCTAAACTCCAGCTATGACAAGATTCTCTATCCTTTGGAAGGTTTGAGTCAGGAAGACCGAGAGCGCTTGTTTGGTTCAGAAGATTCACTTGCCTTTTCTTCTCTAGATTTAGGCAAGCAAGCTGAAATGATGCGTTTGACTAGAAAAGGCCTGCTTGGTCTAGAATATCAGGCGATTGATCAAAAGAAGGTCAAAACCCAGTCTTGGTATGAGGTTGACCTTGCTCAATTAGAAGGAGTAGAGATTTCTACACGTGCCAAGAAAAAGTTGGAATTGAGAGATTACTTGCTGTCTCATCCTGAGAGTGATTCCTTGGCTAGTTTGTTAGAGTCCTACTCGCGAGAGCAGGTCAACTTCTTTGTGGAACAAGGTGCTGTGACCATAGTCCAAAAGGAAGTTCAACGCTCGGCTGCTTATTTTGAAGGGATTGAAGCAAGTCAGCCTTTGGAGTTGAATCCAGAGCAAAGACAGGCGCGTGATGCAGTTGTCAATGCTATTGGCAGTCATCAGCCCCCCTTCCTCCTTCAAGGGATTACAGGAAGTGGGAAGACGGAGGTTTACTTGCAGATTATCCAAGGAGCCTTGGACAAGGGTAAAACGGCTATTTTGCTAGTACCTGAGATTTCCCTGACGCCGCAAATGACGGAGCGTTTTATAGCACGTTTTGGAGATAAGGTGGCCATTCTTCACTCAGGCCTTTCCAATGGTGAAAAGTATGATGAATGGCGCAAGGTGGAGCGTGGAGACGCTCAAGTTGTGGTTGGAGCCAGATCAGCCATCTTTGCTCCGCTGAAAAATCTGGGGGTCATGATTATCGATGAGGAGCATGAAGCGACTTATAAGCAGGACAGTAATCCCCGTTACCATGCCAGAGAGGTGGCTATTTTACGGGCCCAATACAATCAAGCGGCATTGGTTCTTGGTTCCGCGACACCGAGCTTAGAAAGCCGTGCTCGGGCTGGTAAAGGCGTCTATCAACATTTACGTCTGACCCAACGAGCTAATCCTTTAGCTAGGATCCCTGAGGTTCAAGTGATTGACTTTCGGGACTATATCGGACAAAATGAGACGTCAAACTTTACTCCCCCTTTGCTAGAAGCCATTCAGGACCGTCTGGCTAAAAAAGAGCAGGTGGTTCTCATGCTGAATCGTCGTGGCTATTCTAGCTTTGTTATGTGTCGAGAGTGTGGGACCGTGGATACTTGTCCCAACTGTGACATTTCTCTCACCCTGCACATGGATACTAAGACCATGAACTGCCATTATTGTGGTTTTTCGAAGGACATTCCTCAGGCCTGTCCTAACTGTAAGAGTCGAAGTATTCGTTACTATGGGACAGGAACTCAGAAGGCTTATGACGAGCTAGCAGAACTTTTTCCGCAGGCCCGCATTTTGCGGATGGATGTGGACACGACGCGTAAGAAAGGTAGTCACCAAGCTCTGCTTGACCAGTTTGGACGAGGAGAAGCAGATATTTTACTAGGTACTCAGATGATTGCAAAGGGTTTGGATTTTCCCAATGTGACCCTAGTCGGAGTCCTCAATGCGGATACGGCCTTGAATCTACCAGATTTCCGTTCTTCTGAGAGAACCTTCCAACTTTTGACTCAGGTGGCAGGTCGGGCAGGTCGTGCTGAAAAAGCTGGTCAGGTTTTGATTCAGTCTTACAATCCTCAGCATTATGCTATTCGATTTGCCAAGGATCAGGATTACGAAGGCTTTTATACCTATGAAATGGGAATCAGACGACAACTTGGCTATCCACCTTACTATTTCACGATTGGCATTACCCTTTCTCATAAGAAAGAAGAAGAGGTGGTCAAACGTGCCTATGAAGTCATGAACATTTTGCGGTCAGGCTTGTCAGAGACCAGTAACATTCTTGGGCCAACGCCCAAACCTATTGCTCGTACCCACAACCTCTATCATTACCAGATTTTAATTAAATACCGTTTAGAAGATGAGCTGGGGCTGACTCTAAATCAGGTTCTGGCCTTGACTCAAGAACGGGAAAATAGTGAGCTCCGTCTCAGCATTGACCATGAGCCACAGCAATTTTTATAAGAAGGAGAAGATATGACAAAATTAATCTTTATGGGGACACCCGACTTTTCAGCAACAGTCTTAAAAGGGCTTTTGACAGATGACCGTTACGAAATTCTAGCCGTTGTGACCCAGCCAGACCGTGCTGTCGGACGTAAAAAAGTGATCCAGGAAACCCCAGTCAAGCAGGCTGCCAAGGAAGCAGGACTACCTATCTACCAACCTGAAAAACTATCTGGAAGTCCAGAGATGGAAACTATTATGCAGCTAGGAGCAGATGGAATTGTGACTGCTGCTTTTGGGCAGTTTCTCCCAAGTAAGCTCCTTGATAGTATGGACTTTGCGGTCAATGTTCACGCTTCTCTTCTTCCTAAACATCGTGGTGGAGCGCCAATCCATTATGCCTTGATTCAAGGGGATGAAGAAGCTGGTGTAACCATTATGGAAATGGTTAAGGAAATGGATGCAGGGGATATGATTTCTCGTCGTAGTATTCCGATCACAGATGAGGACAATGTTGGCACCTTGTTTGAGAAATTGGCGCTAGTTGGTCGTGATTTGCTTTTGGACACTTTGCCTGCCTATATTGCTGGCGATATCAAACCTGAACCGCAGGATCCAAGTCAGGTTACTTTCTCGCCAAACATCAAGCCAGAGGAAGAAAAACTAGATTGGACTAAGACCAATCGTCAACTTTTTAACCAGATCCGTGGCATGAACCCCTGGCCTGTTGCCCATACTTTCCTTAAGGGCGACCGCTTTAAGATTTATGAAGCCCTACCAGTAGAAGGTCAAGGCAACCCAGGAGAGATTCTCTCTATCGGCAAGAAAGAATTGATTGTCGCAACGGCTGAAGGGGCTTTATCCCTCAAACAAGTGCAGCCAGCTGGTAAACCTAAGATGGACATTGCTTCCTTCCTCAACGGAGTTGGACGGACATTGACTGTAGGAGAACGATTTGGTGACTAAAGTAGAAACGGCTAGAAGTCTAACCCTAGCAGTATTAGAGGATGTTTTTATCAATCAAGCATACTCAAATATCGCCTTAAATAAGCATCTCAAGGGAAGTCAACTTTCAGCAGCAGACAAGGGTTTGGTGACCGAGCTGGTCTACGGAACAGTAGCCCGTAAACTGACTCTGGAATGGTACCTATCCCACTTTATCGAAGACAGAGACCAGTTAAACAGTTGGCTTTATGTTCTTCTTCTCATGAGTGCCTACCAACTCCGCTATTTGAACAAGATTCCAGACCATGCTGTGGTCAATGAAGCAGTAGAATTGGCCAAAGTCCGTAAAAAAGGCAGTGAAAAATTGGTCAACGCCGTCCTTCGTCGTATCTTGCGTGAAGGCTGGCCAGATATCACCAGCATCAAACGAAAAAATAAGCGTGACTCCATTGCATATTCCCTTCCGGTTTGGCTAGTTGCAAAGCTCAAGGAAGAATACGGTGAAGAGCGAGCACAAGCCATCTTTGAAAGTCTCTTAGTGCGAAACAAAGCCAGTATTCGTGTGACTGACTTAAGCCGAAAAGAGGAAATCCAAGCCTTGTTGGAGGCCAGTGATTCGTCCTTGTCTCCTTCTGGTCTGGTTAAGGAGCAGGGGCATTTTGCAGGTCATGATTTGTTTGTGGAGGGAGCCATTACCATTCAAGACGAGTCTAGTCAGCTGGTTGCTCCGACGCTTGATTTACAAGGTGATGAGCAAGTTCTAGATGCCTGTGCGGCTCCGGGTGGGAAAACAGCTCATATAGCTTCTTATCTCACGACAGGTCAGGTTACTGCTCTGGACTTGTACGATCACAAGTTGGACTTAATCCAAGAAAATGCTCAACGTCTGGGAGTTGCAGATCGGGTTCAAAGGCAAAAATTGGATGCCAGAAAGGTGCATGAGTTTTTTGGGCAGAATTCATTTGATAAGATTTTGGTGGATGCTCCCTGTTCAGGAATCGGTCTTTTGCGTCGAAAACCAGATATCAAATACAATAAAGAAACGGCAGATTTCGCGTCCTTACAGGAAATTCAGCTCGAAATATTAGGTAGTGTTTGTCAAACACTAGGCAAAGGTGGTATAATAACTTATAGTACCTGTACTATTGTCTCAGAGGAGAATTTTCAAGTCGTTGAGGCGTTTTTAGAAAGTCATCCTGAGTTCGAGCAGGTAAAACTAGAACATGAATGTAAGGATATCATGAAAGACGGCTGTATCCTCATTACACCTGAATTGTATGGAAGTGATGGATTCTTCATCAGTCAATTTCGCAAGATATCGGATTAGGAAGGAACTGACACATGGAAATTTCATTATTAACAGATGTTGGTCAGAAACGAACAAATAACCAAGACTATGTCAACCACTATGTCAATAGAGCTGGACGTACTATGATTATTTTAGCTGATGGGATGGGAGGTCATCGCGCAGGGAATATCGCTAGTGAAATGGCGGTAACAGACCTAGGTATAGCTTGGGTTGACACCCAGATCGATACAGTCAATGAAGTGCGTGAATGGTTCGCCAATTACCTAGAAATTGAAAATCAAAAGATTCATCAACTTGGGCAAGATGATGCCTATAAAGGAATGGGAACAACTCTAGAAGCTGTTGCTATTATTGGCAATCAGGCTATCTATGCTCATATTGGAGATTCTCGTATCGGTTTGATTCGTGGAGAAGAATACCACCAGTTAACGAGCGACCATTCCTTGGTCAATGAATTGCTCAAGGCAGGTCAATTGACACCAGAAGAAGCAGCAAGCCATCCACAGAAAAATATTATTACTCAGTCTATCGGTCAAAAAGATGAAGTTCAACCTGATTTTGGAATGATTACTCTTGAGCTAGGTGACTATCTCTTGCTCAATAGTGATGGTTTGACCAACATGATTTCAGGCAGTGAGATTTGTGATATTGTAACCAGTGATATTCCTTTGGCAGATAAAACAGCGACGCTTGTGCGTTTTGCAAACAATGCAGGTGGGTTAGACAACATCACAGTTGCCCTTATTGCTGTTAATGAGGAGGCGACAGAATGATCCAAATCGGCAAGATTTTTGCCGGACGCTATCGGATTGTGAAACAGATTGGTCGAGGAGGCATGGCAGATGTCTATTTGGCCAAGGATTTAATTCTAGACGGAGAAGAAGTGGCAGTGAAGGTTCTGAGGACTAACTACCAGACGGATCCGATAGCTGTAGCTCGTTTTCAGCGTGAAGCGAGAGCTATGGCAGATCTAGACCATCCTCATATCGTTCGGATAACAGATATTGGTGAGGAAGACGGTCAACAGTATCTTGCAATGGAGTATGTTGCTGGGCTAGACCTCAAACGCTATATCAAGGAACACTATCCTCTCTCTAATGAAGAAGCCGTCCGCATTATGGGACAAATCCTCCTAGCCATGCGTTTGGCCCATACCAGAGGGATTGTTCATAGGGACTTGAAACCTCAAAACATCCTCTTGACCCCAGATGGAACTGCCAAAGTAACAGACTTTGGGATTGCAGTAGCCTTTGCTGAGACGAGTCTAACTCAGACTAACTCGATGCTGGGTTCAGTTCATTACTTGTCACCTGAGCAGGCGCGTGGTTCTAAAGCGACTGTGCAGAGTGATATCTATGCCATGGGGATTATTTTCTATGAGATGCTGACAGGCCATATCCCTTATGACGGGGATAGCGCGGTGACCATCGCCCTCCAGCACTTCCAGAAACCACTGCCATCGGTTATAGCTGAAAATCCATCTGTGCCTCAGGCTTTAGAAAATGTTGTTATCAAGGCAACTGCCAAGAAATTGACAGATCGTTATCAGTCAGTTGCAGAGATGTATGTGGACTTGTCTAGTAGCTTGTCTTACAATCGTCGTAATGAGCCTAAACTGGTATTTAATGATACTACTAAGGCGGACACCAAGACTCTACCAAAAGTATCCCAGAGTACCTTGACCTCAATTCCTAAGGTGCAAACACAAAGTCCGAAGCCACAGACTGCTAAGGCGAGTCAGCAGGTTTCAGAAGACAATTACGTAACCAAGCCTGTTAAGAAACGGAAATTTAGAGTTCGTTATATGATTTTGTTGGCCAGCATTGTATTGGTGGCAGCTTCTCTTATTTGGATCTTATCCAGAACTCCTGCAACCATTGCCATTCCAGATGTGGCAGGTCAGACAGTGGCGGAAGCCAAGGAAACGCTCAAGAAAGCCAATTTTGAGATTGGCGAGGAGAAGACAGAGGCTAGTGAAAAGGTGGAAGAGGGGCGGATTATCCGTACAGATCCTGGCGCTGGAACTGGTCGAAAAGAAGGAACGAAAATCAATTTGGTTGTCTCATCAGGCAAGCAATCTTTCCAATTGAGCAATTATATCGGCCGTAAATCAACAGATGTTATCGCAGAACTCAAGCAGAAGAAGGTTCCTGAAAATCTCATCAAGATCGAGGAAGAAGAATCAAGCGAGAGCGAAGCAGGAACTGTTCTCAGACAGAGCCCAGCTGCTGGAACAACCTATGATTTGAGCAAGGCATCAACGATTACCTTAACCGTTGCTAAGAAAGTAACCAGCGTTGCCATGCCAAGTTATACGGGATCTAGTCTTGAATTTACTAAAAACAATCTCGTTCAAATTGTCGGTATTAAAGAAGCCAATATTGAAGTTGTAGAAGTGTCGACAGCTCCCGCTGGAACTGCTGAAGGTACAGTCGTTGAACAGAGTCCAAAAGCAGGTGAAAAGGTTGATTTGACTAAGACGCGTGTCAAGATTTCAATTTACAAGCCAAAAACACCGCCGTCAACGTCATCATCAGCACCAGTCCAACGTGGAAACCAAGGTTCTACTACAACACCAAGTCAGGGGAACCAACAAGGAAATCAACGAGGGAATGCACCTACTACTCAGTCAAGTAGTGAAGGCAACCACGAAAATTCACGTGATTAAACGAATCTTTGTCATGATTTCATGGCAAAGATTTTTTTTGACTCCAGATTTGTGATAGAATAGAGGGAGTTGATAAAAGGAGGCAAGCATGGAAGAATCAAGAGAATTAAATGCCGTCATTGATGTGATTATGCTAGCAGGAACCATTCTTCTCAAAAGTGGTTCAGAGATTCATCGTGTAGAAGATACTATGATTCGTATTGCGCATTCGCAGGGGATTGTGGATTGCAATGTTCTTGCCATGCCTGCTGCTATCTTTTTCTCGATTGAAAATACCAATATTTCGCGAATGAAGCGTGTAACCTCCTCTTCTTATAATATTGAAAAAGTCTGCGATGTCAACCAGATTTCTCGTCAGCTGGTTGGGGGGCAGATTGATTTAGAGACAGCTTTCAAGCAATTGACGGCCTTGCAAGCCCAACCCCTTCCCTATACCAAGTTGCAGGTGACTCTGGCTGCGACCTTTAGTGCCCCTTTCTTTTCAGTTATGTTTAGTGGAAACATCTACGACGCACTTGGGGCAGGAGTAGCGACCTTATTTGGTTTTGCCTTTTCCCTCTATGTGGAAAAATTTATACGAATTCCTTTTGTGACAGCCTTTGCTGGAGCCTTTGTCTTTGGACTGATAGCCCAGTTTTGGGCTCGTTACACAGGCTTTCCTTCAACGGCAGACTTGATTATAGCAGGAGCAGTCATGCCTTTTGTACCAGGTATTGCCTTGACCAATGCGGTTCGTGATATTATGACTAATCACATAAACTCTGGTATGAGTAAGATGTTTGAATCCCTGCTCATTACCCTTGCTTTAGGGGCGGGAACTTCTGTCGCCTTGGTATTGATGAACTAATATGACACTAACAACCTTTTTATTACAAGCAGTAGCAAGCCTTCTTGCCATTATCACTTTTTTAATCGTACTCAATGTGCAACGGTCCATGCTTTTACCTGGAGGGATTTTGGGCATGGCTGTCTGGCTAATCTATCTCTGCCTTAAAGAGCCGACTAATATCATTGTAGCTACCTTCATTGCGGCTATTATCGGTTCTTGTATCAGCCAGATTTTAAGTATTCTTTACAAGACACCAGCTGTGGTCTTTATCTTGGCAATTTTGGCACCTTTGGTTCCAGGTTATCTTTCTTATCGGACAACGGCCTTTTTTGTGACAGGGGATTATAGTCATGCCATTGCCAGTGCTACCTTGGTTGTCATGTTGGCTCTGGTAATTTCTATTGGAATGGCTAGCGGAACCGTGATTCTCAAACTTTATTCCTACTTACGAAAGCCGCAAAATAGTTAGACTCATAAGGGACTTGCTTTGGTGAATCAAGTCTTTTTTCTCTCTTTTACTGCTATTTGTGATAAAATAGTAATGAACGATTTTTTACATGAATGATAAAACAGAGGTAAATATGACAATCGGTATTGATAAGATTGGTTTTGCGACCAGTCAATATGTCTTGAAATTACAAGACTTAGCAGAAGCGAGGGGAATTGACCCTGAAAAATTAAGTAAAGGACTCTTACTCGAGGAATTGAGTATTGCGCCCCTAACTGAGGATATCGTGACCTTAGCGGCTAGTGCAAGTGACTCTATTTTAACTGAGCAAGAAAGAGCAGAAATTGATATGGTCATCGTGGCTACTGAGTCAGGAATTGACCAGAGTAAGGCTGCGGCGGTTTTTGTGCATGGCTTGCTTGGCATCCAGCCTTTTGCTCGTAGTTTCGAGATTAAAGAAGCCTGCTATGGAGCGACAGCTGCCCTTCATTATGCCAAATTACATGTGGAAAATTCTCCAGAGTCCAAGGTCTTGGTCATCGCCAGCGATATTGCCAAATACGGTATTGAAACTCCAGGAGAACCAACTCAGGGTGCTGGCAGTGTGGCCATGTTGATTACACAAAATCCACGCATTATGGCCTTTAATAATGACAATGTGGCTCAGACTCGTGACATCATGGATTTCTGGCGTCCAAATTACTCAACAACTCCTTATGTAAATGGTGTTTATTCTACCCAACAATATTTGGATAGTTTGAAAACGACTTGGCTTGAATACCAAAAACGCTACCAACTTACTTTGGATGATTTTGCGGCTGTGTGCTTCCACTTGCCTTATCCTAAATTAGCGCTAAAAGGCTTGAAAAAAATCATGGATAAGAACTTGCCTCAAGAGAAAAAAGACCTCTTGCAAAAGCATTTTGACCAGTCTATTCTTTACAGTCAAAAGGTGGGAAATATCTATACAGGATCCCTCTTCCTTGGACTTTTGTCTCTCTTGGAAAATACAGATAGCTTGGAGGCTGGGGATAAAATCGCCCTTTATAGTTACGGAAGTGGTGCCGTGGCTGAGTTCTTCAGTGGTGAATTAGTTGAAGGATATGAAGCTTATCTGGATAAAGACCGCTTAAACAAGCTAAACCAACGGACTGCCCTATCCGTTTCAGACTACGAAAAAGTCTTCTTTGAGGAAGTAGACTTGGATGAAACAAACTCTGTCCAGTTTGCTGGATATGAAAATCAAGATTTTGCCTTGGTTGAAATTGTGGACCACCAACGCCGTTATAGCAAGGTTGAAAAATAATGAAGATAAGTTGGAATGGATTTTCTAAAAAATCATACCATGAGCGCCTTGAGTTGTTGCGAGCTCAGGCGCTCCTTAGTCCTGAAAAGCAAAGGAGTCTGGAGCAGGATGAACAAGTCAGCTTGGCTGTGGCAGACCAGCTGAGTGAGAATGTAGTGGGAACTTTTTCTCTGCCTTATTCGCTGGTCCCAGAGGTTCTTGTTAACGGTCAGGAATACACAGTTCCCTATGTAACAGAAGAACCCTCTGTGGTTGCTGCGGCCAGCTATGCCAGTAAAATCATCAAGCGTGCAGGCGGTTTTACTGCGCAAGTCCATGAGCGCCAGATGATTGGTCAGGTAGCCCTTTATCAAGTTGCTGATCCTAAACAAGTGCAAGAGAAGATTGCCAGCAAGAAGGCAGAGCTCTTAGAACTTGCCAATCAAGCCTATCCTTCTATCGTTAAACGTGGAGGTGGGGCGCGTGATTTGCATGTAGAGCAGATCAAAGGCGAAACAGACTTTCTTGTTGTTTATCTCCATGTCGATACCCAGGAAGCCATGGGAGCCAATATGCTCAACACCATGCTGGAAGCCTTGAAACCAGTCTTAGAAGAACTGAGTCAGGGACAGAGTCTCATGGGAATCTTGTCTAATTACGCGACCGATTCTCTGGTGACAGCAAGCTGTCGCATCGCCTTTCGCTACTTGAGTCGCCAAAAGGATCAAGGACGAGAAATTGCGGAGAAGATAGCCTTGGCTAGTCAGTTTGCGCAGGCTGATCCTTACCGAGCTGCTACTCATAATAAAGGGATTTTTAATGGTATAGATGCCATTTTAATAGCCACTGGTAATGACTGGCGTGCCATTGAGGCAGGGGCCCATACTTTTGCCAGTCGAGATGGACGCTACCAAGGTCTTAGTCGATGGAGTCTAGATACGGACACAGAAGAATTGGTCGGTAAGATGACCTTACCTATGCCTGTAGCGACCAAGGGCGGTTCTATCGGTCTCAACCCTCGTGTAGCCCTCAGTCATGAACTACTGGGAGATCCTTCTGCCAAAGAATTAGCCCAGCTTATCGTGTCTATCGGTCTTGCCCAAAACTTTGCAGCCCTCAAAGCCTTGGTGAGTACAGGCATCCAGCAAGGCCACATGAAATTGCAGGCCAAATCCTTAGCTCTCCTAGCTGGTGCTAGCGAGTCTGAAGTTGCTCCCCTAGTTGAGCGTCTCATTGCTGATAAGACCTTTAACCTAGAGACTGCCCAGCGTTATCTAGAAAACTTAAGATCATAAAAAACTCAGACGAATTGGTCTGAGTTTTCTTGTGTTTATACTCTTCGAAAATCTCTTCAAACCACGTCAGCTTCGCCTTGCCGTAGATATATGTAACTGACTTCGTCAGTCTTATCTACAACCTCAAAGCAGTGCTTTGAGCAAACTGCGGCTAGCTTCCTAGTTTGCTCTTTGATTTTCATTGAGTATTAAATACTTTTTCCTGGTAATAAGGTGACTGGTAAAAAGTAACCAGTTGTCGCGACTTCCTTGCCTTCTATCTTTTGTAAGAGGAGGTCAACAGTAAGGCAGGCAATCTCTTCCAAGGGTTGCTTAATAGTAGCCAGTTGAGGGTAGTAATTCTCGATAAAATAGGTACCATCGTAACCGATGACCTTGAGCTCTTCTGGTACAGAAATGCCCAGTTCCTGAGCAATTTTAATGACTAGAATAGCAGTCAAATCATCCGAAGCAAAGATGGCATCTGGCTTTTGTCGAGTTAAGATATTCTTGATTTCCATTTCTTTTCTGACAGGAGAAAAGTCACTGGAAACATTGATAATAGGAGCTTTGGGGAGTACAGAAGCAAAACCAGCGTGGCGTAGTCCAGTTGGCGAATTGGAATTGTCATTCCCTGTAATCATGATGATAGACTGGGCGCCTGTCTTAACCAAGGTCTGGGCAGCAAGAACCCCACCAGCATAGTTGTCAGAGGAGACGACAGGAATGTCTGGTGACAGATTGCGGTCAAAGGAAATAATTGGCGCTGTCACACGATTGTAGTCTTCTATTCCCAAGTTGTGACTACCAGAAATGATGCCGTCCACCTGATTAGCTTCCAACATTTCGATGTACTCGTGTTCCTTCTCAGAATCGTGCTCGCTGTTACAGATAATGGTCTTGTAGCCATTTTTAAAGAGTTGGTGTTCCAATTTATCAATCAATTCTGCATAGAAAACATTGGAAATATTGGGGAAAATCAAACCGATTAACTTAGCTGATTTTCCTTGCAGACTACGAGCTAGGTTGTTGGGTTTATAGCCCAATTCTCGCATGGCTTCATTGACTTTTTGGATAGTTTTCTCAGATAGATACCCTTTTTTATTGATAACCCGAGAAACGGTAGTAGGGCTGACGCCTGCAAGTTTGGCGACATCAGTTAGTTTTGCGACCATAATCTAATTCATAGTAAGTTCCAGCTGGGTTTCCAGATTTGATGAGGATACCATTTTGGTCCGCATGTGGGAAGACACGACCGGAAAATACTTTTTCTCCTTTATTGATGAAAATTTCAAAGACAGAGTTATCGATGAAAATCGTAGCAGTAGTAGCTTGATTGTCGATAGGGCAAGAGCGGGTTGTTCCAAATTCTTGGGCATACTGTTCACCAGCCTGGCTACGATCCACTGTCACTTGACCATTTACAAGGTCAAAGTTGATGGAAAGTCCCTTGCCTTCTTGATCAGCTAGTAAGACAATCTCGCTCTGGCTATTAGCTTCCAAGCTGAGTTCAAGTTCGTAAGTGTTCTTGGTTTTGGAACGGTTTGAGAAAGGTTCTTCAGAAGCACGAAGGTCCTTGACAGCTGCGACTGGGAATTGGTAGAGTTTGCCGTTTTTGATAGTGAGTTCCTTGACCAAAGAGAAGGTTCCTTGGTGGTCAAAACGGTCAGATGGATATGAAACATCAGGCAAGCCAAGCCAGCTAACAGCTAGAGCACGTCCATCAGGAGCGTTGAAGGCTTGGGTTGCATAGGCTTCAAAACCATAGTCCATGTTTTGGAGTTGAGATACATCTACCATTTTGGCATTTTTAGGGTCAAAGGAAGCCCCAATTTTGTACATATTTGGATAGATATTGTCGTAATCTAGAACATCTTTATCCAATCCTTGTGGGCAGTAAAGAAGGACAGGTTGCTCTCCTACAAAGACCAGATTTGGACATTCCATCATGTAGGCAGTGCGGTCGTTAGCAAAGTCAAGGTTGCCAACGGCTTGCCAGTTTGTATAGTCGTTGTCAATAGCTTTGTAGAGACGGACGAAGCCTTTTTTCTCCAAGTCCTGTCCACCGACGATAGCATAGTATTGACCTTTGAAGTTAAAAATTTGTGGATCGCGGAAGTGGTCAGTAGAGTCAGCTGGCTGGTCAATCAAGATTTCGTCAATCTTGGTAATTTTGCCATCCTTATCCATCAAAGCCCCAATCTGGTAAGGGTGACGGATCCAGTTTTCATCACGAACATTTCCTGTATAAAATAGGAACAAGTTATCGCCAAACTGCATGGCAGAACCAGAGTAGGCACCGTGGCTATCTAATAGAGTATCAGGCAAAACTTTGACTCCAGTTTCTGTAAAGTGAACCAAGTCCTCGCTTTCCAATTGCACCCAAGATTTCAAACCGTGGGCTGCACCGAAAGGAAAGTTTTGATAAAAAACAACCCACTTCCCATCAAAGTAGGAAAAGCCATTTGGATCGTTGAGAAGTCCTGTTTTTGGCTCAACATGGTAATGAGTATGCCATGGAGATTGAGCCATATTTTCCTTTATATTTTGAATTTCTTCTTGCGTCCAATCTTGATAAAGTCTGTAACGACGCTCAGTTGTCCATTCCATTCATTCATTCCTCCAAAAATCTTATCACTTCTAATAGTAACCGTTTTCGATAAAAAATGCAAGCCTTTTATGTTAAAAAAAGAGAAAAAACTGTCAAACGTTTATCACAAATAAAAACTAGAAAATCAATCATTTATTTACAAAAAATGAAAGAAAGTGAAGTAAAATCCTTTTTAAATATGATTTTAAACTTATTTTTTCAAGGAATACCTGATAGAACAGTCAAAAACAATCAATCTAAAGCGTGTCCACTAAGTGGATAGAATATTTTTCTGCAAAACGCTTGACATATTTCTAAAACATGATAAAATAATAGTCGTAAGGGCGAATAAAATCGCTTTCAAACAAGAACAAAATGTTATATAAGGAGATTTTTGCAAATGAACAATCAGGAAATTGCAAAAAAAGTCATCGATGCCTTGGGCGGACGTGAAAATGTCAACAGTGTTGCCCACTGTGCGACTCGTCTACGTGTCATGGTCAAAGATGAAGGAAAAATCAATAAAGAAGTGATTGAGAACTTGGAAAAAGTTCAAGGTGCTTTCTTTAACTCAGGTCAATACCAAATCATCTTTGGTACAGGTACAGTTAACAAAATGTACGATGAAGTTGTTGCACTTGGTTTGCCAACATCATCTAAAGATGACATGAAAGCAGAAGCTGCTAAACAAGGGAACTGGTTCCAACGTGCTATCCGTACTTTCGGTGACGTTTTCGTTCCAATCATCCCAGTTATCGTAGCGACAGGTCTCTTCATGGGTGTGCGTGGTCTTTTCAACGCTCTTGAAATGCCACTTCCAGGTGACTTTGCAACTTACACACAAATCTTGACAGATACAGCCTTTATCATCTTGCCAGGTTTGGTTGTGTGGTCAACCTTCCGTGTATTCGGTGGAAATCCTGCCGTTGGTATCGTTCTTGGTATGATGCTTGTTTCTGGCTCACTTCCAAACGCATGGGCAGTTGCTCAAGGTGGTGAAGTAACAGCTATGAACTTCTTTGGTTTCATTCCTGTTGTTGGTTTGCAAGGTTCTGTTCTTCCAGCCTTCATCATCGGGGTTGTCGGAGCTAAATTTGAAAAAGCTGTCCGCAAGGTTGTTCCAGATGTCATTGACCTCTTGGTAACGCCATTCGTGACACTTTTGGTTATGTCTATCCTTGGACTCTTTGTCATTGGACCAGTCTTCCACGTCGTTGAAAACTACATCCTTATCGCTACAAAAGCGATCCTCAGCTTGCCATTTGGTCTTGGTGGTTTCTTGATCGGTGGGGTTCACCAATTGATCGTCGTATCAGGTGTGCACCACATCTTCAACTTGCTTGAAGTTCAATTGCTTGCTGCTGACCATGCTAACCCATTCAACGCGATCATCACTGCGGCTATGACAGCCCAAGGTGCTGCGACTGTTGCGGTTGGTGTTAAAACTAAAAATCCAAAACTGAAAACACTTGCTTTCCCAGCTGCTCTTTCTGCCTTCCTCGGTATTACAGAGCCTGCTATCTTCGGGGTGAACTTGCGTTTCCGTAAACCATTCTTCCTTTCATTGATTGCTGGTGCAATCGGTGGTGGATTGGCTTCAATCCTTGGACTTGCTGGTACTGGTAGTGGTATCACCATCATCCCTGGTACAATGCTTTATGCAGGTAATGGACAACTTCCACTATACCTTCTTATGGTAGCTGTATCATTTGCACTTGGTTTTGCTCTTACTTACATGTTTGGTTATGAGGATGAAAAAGAAGTTGCTACTGAAGTAGAGACAGAACGTTTGGTCCAAGAAGAAACAACTGGTAACATTCCAGCAGCTCTTCAAAATGAAACACTTGTAACTCCTATCGTTGGTGATGTTGTAGCTCTTGCTGATGTCAATGACCCTGTTTTTTCAAGTGGTGCTATGGGACAAGGTATCGCTGTGAAACCAAGTCAAGGTGTGGTCTATGCACCTGCTGATGCTGAAGTTTCAATTGCATTTCCAACAGGACACGCTTTTGGTTTGAAAACAACTGATGGTGCTGAAGTTTTGATCCACGTTGGTATTGACACTGTATCTATGAATGGTGAAGGTTTTGAAGCAAAAGTTGCCCAAGGTGATAAGGTTAAAGCTGGCGATGTTCTTGGAACATTTGACTCAAACAAAATCGCTGCAGCTGGACTTGATGATACAACAATGGTTATCGTTACAAATACAGCTGACTACGCTTCAGTAGCTCCAGTCGCAACAGGTTCAGTTGCTAAGGGGGATGCTGTTATTGAAGTGAAAATCTAATCAATCCTCTCTAATGTGAAAACGAACAAATGACATGTTTGTTCGTTTTTGCTTGAATGGTAAGATTTACAGAGGAAAATCTAAAAAATAGAGAAATTTAGACTTTCGAAATATGCTATAATAAAGAAAATAAAAACAAGAGGTTTATCATGACAAAATTATATGGAAGCTTGGAAGCGGGCGGTACAAAGTTTGTCTGTGCTGTCGGTGATGAAAACTTTAACGTTGTAGAAAAAACACAATTTCCAACAACAACTCCAATTGAAACAATCGATAAAACCATTGAGTTCTTCTCAAAATTCGATAACCTTGCTGGTCTTGCAGTTGGTTCATTTGGTCCGATTGATATTGACAAAAACTCAAAAACTTATGGCTTTATCACAACAACTCCAAAACCTCACTGGGCAAATGTAGACTTGCTTGGTGCCCTTCGTCGCGCTTTAAACGTGCCAATGTACTTCACTACAGACGTAAACAGCTCTGCCTATGGTGAAGTGGTTGCCCGTAACAATGCTGGTGGTCGTATCGAAAACTTGGTTTACTACACAATAGGTACAGGTATCGGTGCAGGTGTTATCCAACGTGGTGAGTTTATCGGTGGTGTAGGTCACCCTGAGATGGGTCACTATTATGTCGCTAGACACCCAATGGATCTTGAAAAAGAATTCAACGGTGTTTGTCCATTCCACAAAGGATGTTTGGAAGGTTTTGCGGCTGGTCCAAGTCTTGAAGCTCGTACAGGTATTCGTGGTGAAAATATTGAACTCAACAGCTCTGTCTGGGATGTTCAAGCCTACTACATCGCTCAAGCTGCGGTCAATGCTACAGTGACTTTCCGCCCAGACGTGATTGTCTTTGGTGGAGGGGTCATGGCTCAACAACACATGCTGGACCGTGTCCGTGAGAAATTTACATCTCTGCTCAATGGTTACCTACCAGTGCCAGATGTGCGTGACTATATCGTGACTCCAGCAGTCGCAGGAAATGGTTCTGCCACACTTGGGAACTTTGTCCTTGCAAAAGAAGTTTCAAAATAAAGCACAAAATCCGCTTGGGAAACCAAACGGATTTTTTACATGTCAAAGCATTTGCCAGAAAAAGTCAATAATATAGGTCAGACCGTAGGTATAAACCACGAGGGTAAAGGGTTTGGTCAGAACGATGATGATCATATAGCGCTTGAAGCTCATCTTGGTCAGGGCAGCCAGCATACAGAGAAAGTCAGCTGGACTAATGGGCCAAATCATCATAAAGATAAAGAAACGGTCAAAACGATTGCCCTTATCCAACCAGCCGATATACTTGTCATAGGTGCGCTTGCTGACGACAGACTGGACAAAGGCAGCCCCATAGAGGCGCACTAGATAAAAGATAATGGCACAGCCAATGACAATGCCGATATAGTTGTAGATCGTACCGATGATGTGGCCGTAAATAAAGACGCCAGCCACCGAGGTCAAGGCTCCTGGAATGATAGGGACGACCGTCTGTAAAATCTGTAAAAAGATAAAGAGAGGTGGCCCCCAGATGCCTGCCTGCTGGATAAAGGCAGAGAGGGTTTCCTTAGACTGTAAAATCCCAGCCTGATAAGCCCAAATACAGAAAATCAAACTTCCAACCCCACCGACAATCGATGAGATATTGATAACTTGCTGTAAAAGGGGAGAAACAGCTTTCATTTGTTTATCCTGTGACATGTAAACTCCTCGTAGATAATATAACTCTACTATACCATATTTTGGAGGAGAAAGGGGGAAGGTTGCTTTTGCTATGGGAAGAGTGATGGAATTTGAGGCTAAACATGCTATAATAAAGGGAGCAGACAAGTAGCAAAGGAGAGAGTATGATACAGGTAAAACCAGAACTGGAGATAGAAAAACAACTGATCAACCAACTGGTGACTGGGGAAAGTCAATGGACTTACAGAGGTGACCTTAAAACTGAAGAGCAATTATGGGAAAACTTCTTTGAAAAGCTAGCCCAGAACAATGTGGCTCTATTGGCAGATCATCCCCTGACAGAACAGGAAAAACGTCAGATAAAGAACCAACTGAACTTTGTTAGCTACTATGATGCAGCCAAGTGGTTGGTAGGCGAAAATGGCATTGCCAAGGTTGAGGTTCAAAGAGAAGATGCTAGTTTGGGGACTATCCGTTTATCTGTCATCTGGCGAGACAATATCGCAGCTGGCAAGTCTAGTTATGAGGTTGTCAACCAAGTCGAGAGAGACAAGGTAAATCCTCAGGATCAAGACCGCAGGCTAGATGTGACCCTCTTGATCAATGGCCTTCCAATGATTCAGATCGAGCTTAAAAGTCCCCGAGTTGCTTTTTTAGATGCCTTTCATCAAATTAAAAAATATGACCGCGAAGGTAAGTTTCGTGGCATCTACTCTAGCTTACAGATGTTTGTTGTGACCAATAAGGTAGATACACGCTATATCGCTGCTGCCAGAGAAAATAAACTCAACAAGCAATTTCTAACCAAGTGGGTGGATAAGGACAACCAACCCATAACGAGCTTGACCAGCTTTGCTCACGAAGTCCTTTCCATCCCTCGTGCTCATCAGATGGTCATGCAGTATTCTGTCCTTGATGATAGTAAGAAAGTTCTTATCCTCTTGCGCCCCTATCAGATTCATGCTATCGAAGCGGTACAGGAAGCTTCTCGTCGTCAGGAGTCTGGCTATGTCTGGCACACGACAGGTTCAGGGAAAACTCTGACCTCCTATAAGGTAGCACGGAATCTCCTCCAGATTCCATCTATCCAAAAG
The DNA here is from genome assembly GCF_963521255.1 of uncultured Streptococcus sp. GTDB lineage: Bacteria > Bacillota > Bacilli > Lactobacillales > Streptococcaceae > Streptococcus. The sequence continues at coordinate 64,012 of NZ_CAUQTU010000004.1, forward strand.
ACGATTTTTGTCGTTGACCGCAGGGACTTGGATCAACAGACCACATCATCCTTCCTCTCTTATGCGACCAATGATGTCATTGATATAGATGAGACGGATAATACTCATGATTTGGTCAAGCGCTTAGGAAGTAATGATAAGCGTGTGGTGGTCACCACCATCCAGAAAATCACCACCATGATGCGCAAGTTTGAGCAAGGACTTTACCAGCGTGATGCGGACAAAATCAAGGGTCTCCGAGTGGCCTTTGTCGTGGATGAATGCCACCGTGCCATAACACCGCAAACACAAAAAGACATTAAGGGCTTTTTCCCACAGTCTCTCTGGTATGGTTTTACAGGCACACCTATCTTTAAGGAAAATAAACGCCAGCAAGTCGGCGATCTAGCCCAAACCACCCAGCAACAGTACGGTGACCGTCTCCATGAGTATACAGTCAAGGAAGCCATCCATGACGGAGCAGTTTTAGGCTTTAAGGTGGATTATCGCAATACCCTCATCACGGATAAATCTGAAAATGACATACCAGATACTGTCTATGAGAATGAGGAGCATATGCTGGAAGTCTTGGATGCCATTATCAATAAATCCCGTCAACAGCTAGGCTTCCAAAAGGGAGTTGGTAAGACCTATAATGCTATCCTGACCGTCAAGTCAATCCCTCAAGCCCAAGCCTACTATGATCTCCTCAAACGAGTCAAGGCTGGAGAGACGAGGGTCAAGGTATCGGAGAGGGTCAAGCAGGTCCTTCCTGACTTTCCAAAGGCGACTATCACTTACTCGGTCACAGAAAATGAAGAAGACTCAAGAGCCAATCAAGACCACATGAAGCAAGTCTTAGAGGACTACAACCAAGAGTTTGATACCCACTTTACCATAGCGGATCTTCGTGGCTTTAATACGGATGTCAATAACCGTCTTGCTCGAAAACAGGACAAATACCTCTATCGCAATGAACAGTTGGACTTGGTTATTGTGGTCAATCGTCTCTTAACAGGATTTGATGCTCCTTGTCTATCAACTCTCTTTATCGACAGAAAGCCTATGCAACCGCAGGACTTGATTCAGGCTTTTAGCCGAACCAACCGTATTTTTGATAGCAGTAAGACCTATGGTCATATCATCACCTTCCAAAAGCCTCTAGCCTTTAAGGAAGCAGTAGATAATGCCCTCAAGCTCTACTCAAATGGTGGTGAAAACGAGGTCCTAGCTCCGAGCTGGGAAGAGGAAAAGAGAAACTTTTTACGGAGTTGCAGTGATTTCAAAAATCTTGCTACTTATGACTATGTGAACGGTCTAGATCTCGAGCAAGTCTCTACCCCTGAGTTGAGGAAACTAGCCAAAACCTATCAAGCCTTTGATAAATACCTAGCCTCTATCCGAGTGTACAAAGAGTATGATGAGGAAGAGCTTTACAGTCAGACAGGACTTGATGGAGAGAAGTTGGAAAGGTATCTGGGCCTTTATCGAAATGTCCTTGCAGAATTAAAAAGCCGAGTAGAGGATGATGACGATGGTGAACCACTTGATATCCACTATGAACTGGAGTCTATCCAAGTGGACGAAATCAACTATGCCTATATCTTGACCTTAATCCAAAGTCTGATTGAACAAGGCCAAAGTCAAGAAAAGAATCTAAGCGCTCAAGATAAGGAAGCAGTAGATAATTATATTCAGAGTCTTGAGAAAACCAATCCAAATCTTGCCCAGATTATCACTGAACTTTGGAGAGAAGTTCAAGCAAATCCAGAAAGCTATCGTGGTCAGTCTATCGCAAATATCTTGGATCAGATGATTGAGGCGGTCATCCAGCAACACATCCAAGTCTTTAGCAAACGCTGGTATGTCGGTGAGGATGAGCTCCGTTACTATGTCGAACACTACCGTAAGGGAGCTAAAAAACAACTAGGAGAAAGCCAGCTGACCAAGAGCCAGCGTTATCAGGACTATAAGCTAGAGGTGGCAGATGCCCTCAATCCTCTCCTCTACAAAAAACAAATCAAGGAAGCTTATACCCAACTGGTGGAGGAAGTCATTGAGCCATTGAGGGTTGGGAGGTAAGTCTTCGAGACTTAGAACAGGTCTCTTTCCTAAAGTTTACATGTATTCTAGTTTTAGAACAAACGTCATTCCATAAATTTAAAAGTATTCTAAGCTTCGAATAGCTTATCTACGAAAGTTTTGAGGTCTTCGAACTTTCGAATAGTCGCTTTTCCTAAAGTTTATATGTATTCTAAAGCTAGAAGAGTTAAAATCTATAAATAGTAAGAGTCTCTATCTGATGGACGGAGTGTGTGTCCAGTCAGATAGGGATTTTTTAATACTCTTCGAAAATCCAATTCAAACTACGTCAGCGTCGCCTTACCGTACTCAAGTACAGCCTGCGGCTAGCTTCCTAGTTTGCTCTTTGATTTTCATTGAGTATTATTTTGAACTGTCTGATTAGTCCTGAAAAGTACGTTTTAGATGGAAATAATGACAGTTGAGCGGATGGGGATTAAAATGGTTTGGGAAACTGTTAGAATGAATGTATCAACTTAAAGGAGAAAATTGATGAAGAAAGTTAGGGATGATGAGGATAGTATTCTATCGACACTTCCTTTATGGGGGCTTCTATTTTTGGTCTGTGCATTGTTTCAAGTCTTTGTATTTAAGGATAGACCTTTGATTCAACATGATAGACAAGGAAGCATTGTAAAAACAGATCAAGAACAGGTCTATCTTCCAGAACTAATCCAGTCTTGGTTTGATAGAGAAGATAATAAATGATTCGTTAAATAGAAAGGATATCATCATGACAAAAACATACGCTATTCGCCCGCTTAGTTACAGCAACTTTACCAACCGTGAGTTTGAAAGCCTGATGATGGATACTCATCAAAGCTTGGCGACTTTTTCTAAGGAAAACAAGGATGAAGGGATGTATGCCAAACATTTGGAACCCTTCAAGACCAAGCTGGATGATTTTCAAGCTCAACTTGCGGCGGTGGAGACGAAAGAATCTAGTAATCTGACAGAAGTCGATCGCAATCGTGATAGTTCCTTGGTCGGTCTCTTTACCCTTCATAGAGGATTTGCTAAGATTAAGGATGCTAAGCTCAAAGAAGCTCATGAAACTCTGAAACCAGTCTTTGCTAAGTACAAGGACATCACCAAGCACAGCAATGATGTGGAAACGGCAGAAATCAAGAGTCTTCTCAAAACGCTTAGTGAAACACCCTATCATGAGGCAGTGACCAGTCTAGGACTGACACCTATGCTGACGGCGGTGATCAATGCTCAAGAGGAATATGACCAAGTGGAGAGTAAGGCGCGTGCTTCTAAGTCTGCCAAGGAAGTTGGCAAGACCAGACAACTCCGCACCGAACTTTCAACCAGCTACGATCTCTTTATGCGCTATACCGCAGCTAGTGCAGAAGCCTACCCTGAAAAGGAACACCTGACTCAACTCCTCAAGGAACTCAATAGCATCCGAGATAGCAAGCGCCGTCTCATCACTAGTAGCAAGAAAGATAAAAAGACCAAACCAGCAGAACCAGCCCAAGCAGCAGGATAAAGACAACCCCTTAGAAGCGGATTTCTAAGGGGGATTTTTGTGGTTTCGTGGATAATTTATATATTAACAAAATTGTAGAGAAATAAATAATAGTTAATAAATAAGTTGTTTAAATTCTGGATAGAATCAATAGTTTATTTAATACCTAAATGTTGAAAGTTAATAAGAAAAAGATTAGTTTTTATAGTCTTTTTAAAAATGTTGCACTATATATTGTGTTTTATTCTATTTTTCAAAAAAATCAACACTATATATAGAAAACAATATTGCTTTTTTGTTTTTGTTTGGTATAATATGAATTGTAGAAAAAAGACGTCAGTGGGCGCTGACGACTAGTTAGAGATGGTGAATTTCAAAATGCGATATGAGCACTATTTCAAAAATTCTCTTTTATTCTAACACTAAATAAAAGAAATGTAAATCTCATTTTGATAATTTTCTTTTTTCTACAAAATATAGAAAAAAGAGGTACATATTATAAGAATATCAAACTTATTAAATAGAGAATCAATCCAAGTAGGATTAGATTTTGTTGATATAGATACATCAAAGGATGTTAGATTGTTTGTAGATCCATTGCTTTTACCAGATCGGTTTAGGGGTATTGCTAATGATTTTGTAAAAACAGTTTATAAAGTTTACGATAATGGTAATAAATCAGATGCATTACAACTATTTTCACACTCTAAAGAATGTAATGCTATCCACTTTGGATATTCTGAGAGCAACTCCAAAGGGACAGGTGTTTCAATGAAGATGCTTGATCAATTTTTTGGGTATGTCTATCAGTCGGTAGATAAAATCAAAGAAAAATTACTGACACCTATAGCGATGCCGATTTTTGTAAAGAGTTTTTCAGAAGATAGGATGTCTGATTTGTTAGTAAGTTTATTAAAAAAAGAATTGATTTTATATTCTTTAGAACAAGCTCGATTACACGGTTTAAAAATCAGTAATGAAGTACAACGTTTTGATTATTGGGATTCCGAGAGTCATGAGTGGGCTACCTTTGAAAGCCAGTATGTCCTTGCTCCTAATGAAAATGGTGTAGAGGAACTTCTTATCTTAGTTCCGAAGTCTGTTGTAAGTAAAAGATTTTTAGTAAATCCTTCTAGATATATTTCAGTAATTTTTCAACACTTGCAGTTGATGGAAAAGTACCAAAGGACTAATGGTACACCAAAATCTAAAGAAGAATTACGGGAATCAGAGATAGTAGCAAAATATCAAAAGAATAAAGATAAAAGCTATATTTTAGATATGACATTGGCATCGCCTGAATACTATGATGTATACTATGATAATGCAATTAGGTTTAGTGATAATAAATCTATGACAGACGAAGAGTTAATAGAGTGTCTTACAAAGGATAGATAAAGTTAGGTTTGGAATAGTGCTATTAGGGAAGAAGTAATTTCTTCTCTTTTTTCTTTGTTATCAGCATTTGTTATTATGATTCATGATATAATATAAAAAATGAGAAATAAGGTAAGGAGAAGAGTTTGAAAGCTTTACTACCTAAAATAAAATTCAAAAATTTTGATGAGAAATGGAATAGAAAAAAATTACATAGTATTGCGCCCCTGCGTGGAGGCTTTGCTTTCAAAAGTGAAAAATTTCAAAATACTGGCATTCCAGTTGTTAGAATATCAAATATCAAATTTGACGGAACTGTTGGAGGGGAGTTTGAATATTACTCTAAGATAATTCCAGATGAAAAATTTGTTCTTAGAGGACGTTCAATTCTATTGGCTATGTCAGGAGCAACTACTGGAAAAATAGCTATGTTAGATTCTGAGAAAGAATACTATCAGAATCAACGAGTAGGTTATTTCCAAAATACTGGGGAAGTAGACTATGATTTTCTTCCTTCTGTTTTGCAGACGAAAGCATTTACTAACCAACTAAATGCTGTATTAGTAGCAGGTGCACAACCAAATATATCTTCCAAAGAAATTGATTCCTTTGAATTTTGTATTCCAGATTCAATAGACGAACAATCTGCCATTGGCTCCCTCTTCCGTACCCTCGATGATCTTTTGGCAAGCTACAAAGATAACCTAATCAACTACCAATCTCTCAAGGCGACCATGCTCTCCAAGATGTTTCCCAAAGCTGGACAGACAGTCCCTGAGATTCGTTTGGATGGATTTGAAGAGGAGTGGGGAAAAGATACTTTAGAGCCTTATCTTACTGAAAGTAGAATTTCAGGTGACACAGGTCTAACTGCAAAAAAAATAACTGTCAAACTTTGGGGGAAAGGAGTTATAGAAAAGAAAGAGAAGTATGCTGGTAGTTCGAATACGCAATACTTTATTCGAAAAGGTGGACAGTTTATATACAGTAAACTAGATTTTCAAAATCAAGCATTTGGAATTATCCCAAATGAACTTAATGGTTATCAGTCAACGTTAGATTTACCAACTTTTGATATTCAAAACATCGATTCTAAATTTTTACTTGAGTATGTAATGAGAAGAGAATTTTATGAATATCAAGGCTTAATCGCGAATGGTTCCAGAAAAGCAAAGCGTATCCATCCAGAGGATTTTTTAGTTATGCCAGTTAGGATTCCATCTATCGAAGAACAACAAGCCATCGGTGCCTATTTCTCAAACCTAGATAACCTCATCAACTCTCACCAAGAAAAAATTACTCAGCTTGAGACTTTGAAAAAGAAACTCTTGCAGGATATGTTTATTTAGGTAAATCAAAATGGAAAAGAATTATATAAAACTAGAGAAAATCGATACCTCAACAGCAGCAAAAAATTTTGCTGAACTACTGCAAGAAGATAAAACATATTTTCTTAATGGAAACTGGGGCTCAGGGAAATCAACATTTTTACAGGATGTAAATAAGAATAAAAAGATAAAACTAATTACTATGGATTTTTGGAGATTAACAGATAATCGTTCAATGATTGAAGTAACATTTTCAAAACTCCATCCATTTTTTTACTTAGTTTTGATGAGGTTAAGTATTGTTGCCCTAGTAATGGTTTCTATTTTGATGACTAATGTTGTGGATATAGGATTGGGTGAGTATTTTGGTTCTGAGAAATCAGTGATTCTGAAAATTGGAGGATTGGTATCTTTAGGAGTTGCAGTTTGGAATGTTTTTAAATATAAATCTGATGAGTTGTATAGCTTCTTATTAACTAGACTACATAAATTTTCTAAAATTTTAGTTATTGATGATTTTGATAGAATGCTGGAAAAGCAACAAGAAGACTGTTATAAACTTTTTAGTTTGATAAATGGAAAGCTACCTATTATTTTTGTTGGTGATATGACACTACTTTATAAGAGAGGGGATAACTATCTATCAAAGATAATTGATAGGCAAGTTGAGTTACCTTTTGTACTACATTCTTCAAATATTTGGGATAGTTATTTTCATTTATTAGAAAAAAAGTTTGGCGTTTATTTATCAGAGAATTTTAAAAAAAGAGTTAAAAGTGACCAGAGAAATTTACGTGATAGGGAACATTTTAATGATTATGTAAATAAAGAATTTTTTACAAGAAGAAAATTTGGTCGTGTTCAAGTGGAACAACAGTTATTAATTATCTATGCTTACTTGTTTTATCCAGAACTCTATAAGAAAATGCTCAACAATATACAAATAGTCATAGAAGAGAATGAGAAAACAAAGCTAGAAGATTTCCTCCGTAAAGGCTACACAATAAAAGAGCTGTTATCTGAAATCCAAAAAGTTGATAATGAGCAATATCCACTAAGTTTTAATAAGAATAGTATGGAATATTTTCTTTATGAAGTGCCTATGAATCGTACAAAAGATGAATTAGATACCTTATTTATGGAACAGTCAGATAAATTTATACAAGAGTTATTAAATTCGGATCAAAAGACTGATTTTTATCAATATTTGAATAATCAATTTGCAGATTTTTCTGATATTCAGAAAAAAAGTTTACTAAATATTGTTATTAATGAATCTATGAAGTTTAAAAATAGTCCCTCTATGACTCTTATTGTCCAAGAAATGTATAATGAGATAGTGCCTCCATATGAAAGAAATTATCCCCTAACAAAAGATGTGATTTCTAAAATTGTTGAAATGTGGGAAAATATTTTAAAACCTGCAGGTTTAGATCAATCTGAGATTATATATTTTTTAGAAAAGCATAGAGTATTGAGCTTCCATGATTTAGGATGCCATTTTTATGATTTAGATATTGGTTGTCAATCCTTTACAAAGTATCGAAGAAAAGATTTTCTTCTGTTGACTTATTTAGCTTCAGTAGAAAAATTTAGCAGATTTGATAACTGGGATAGCAGTATATGGAATTCTATAAATCATCTCAACGATGTAGAGTTTCTATCATTCTGGATATTTCAGTCTATTCTATCGAATGAATATGGCTTTGATGGATTTGATATTATTCCTGAAAATAAGAAATATATTCTTTGGACAGGGAGATATATGTTTGCTCCACCGCATGACTACGTTAGCTATGAAAAGACAGTAATTTTAAATATTCGGGAAAGATTAAATCAAATGAAGTCAAATGGATTTGTATTTGAAGAAAAAATTGATAAACTAAATAAATCATGATTATTTAAAACTTAGAAAGAAACATTATGGAAACAACACAAACGTCCCAGTCGCTCTACCAAGCTCTGTGGAACTCAGCGGATGTTCTCCGCTCTAAGATGGATGCCAACGACTACAAGTCCTATCTCTTGGGCATGGTCTTTTATAAGTATCTGTCAGATAAAATGCTCTTTTTCGTGGCGGAGACTATGGAGGAGGGGAGTGAGAGTCTAGAGGCTGCCCTTGAGGTCTATCGCAACTACTATGAGGATGCGGACACTCACGAGGATCTTCTTGCAGTGATGAAGGACGAACTCAACTACAGTATCAAGCCTGAGTTGACCTTTACGGCTCTGGTAGCACGTGTCAATGAGGGAACTTTCCAGTTGGAAGATTTGGCTCAGGGTTTTCGTGATATTGAGCAGAGCGACGAACTCTATGAAAATCTCTTTGAAGATATTGACCTCTATTCCAAAAAGTTAGGGGCGACTCCGCAAAAGCAAAATCAAACGGTGGCGGCAGTCATGAAGGAGTTGGCTGTGCTAGATGTGGCTGGTCATGCTGGTGATATGTTGGGGGACGCTTATGAGTATCTGATTGGTCAGTTTGCGACTGACTCGGGTAAGAAGGCTGGTGAGTTCTATACACCTCAGCCTGTTGCCAAACTTATGACTCAGATTGCCTTTTTGGGTCGTGAGAACCAGCTAGGTTTTACCATCTATGACGCGACTATGGGTTCTGGCTCTCTCTTGCTTAATGCCAAGAAATACTCTCATAAACCGCAGACAGTGGTCTACTTTGGTCAGGAGCTCAATACTTCGACCTATAACTTGGCTCGGATGAACATGATCCTACACGGTGTTCCTGTTGAAAATCAATTTCTCCACAATGCCGATACACTGGATGAAGACTGGCCGACTCAAGAACCGACCAACTTTGACGGGGTTCTCATGAACCCTCCCTACTCTGCCAAGTGGTCAGCAAGCTCTGGCTTTATGGCGGATCCTCGTTTCTCTCCTTTTGGGAAACTAGCGCCCCAGTCCAAGGCTGATTTTGCCTTTCTCTTGCATGGTTACTACCATCTCAAGCAGGATAATGGGGTTATGGCTATCGTCCTTCCCCACGGTGTTCTTTTCCGTGGAAATGCGGAGGGAACCATTCGCAAGGCCTTGTTAGAAGAAGGAGCCATTGATACGGTAATTGGTCTTCCTGCCAATATCTTCTTTAATACCAGCATTCCAACTACGGTCATCATTCTCAAAAAGAACCGCATCAATCGTGATGTCTACTTTATCGATGCTTCTAAGGAGTTTGATAAGGGGAAAAACCAGAATATCATGACGGATGCTCATATCGAGAAGATTCTGGAAGCCTACAAATCACGTGAGGAGATTGACAAGTTTGCCCATCTAGCAAGATATGAAGAAATCGTCGAAAATGACTATAACCTCAATATCCCTCGTTACGTAGATACCTTTGAGGAAGAAGAAGTCGAGCCACTAACAGATATCGTCAGCAAGATTAACAAGACCAATCAAGCAATCCAAAATCAAACCGCTTCTCTACTTGAAATGCTCGGTCAACTACATGGAACCACACCAGAAGCCGATGCTGAGCTTAAAGAGTTTTTGCAAGCGTTTAAAGGGTGAGATGTAGTTGATTTATTACCTCATATTTAAGATAAAACTTTATCTAGGTCGATATAGTTGTATTTTCTAACATTAGCGAGGAGGGGTTTTCTTCAAGCTCGATAGAACAGAGAACTGTGAAATTGTATAAGGAGCTTAAAGATTTAATATGGTAGAATAGAATATAAAGATTTTACTTGAAGCTTTGTTTAGAAAGGAAAACCATGACACCGACTTATGAAATTGATAATCCCAACCTCTCTTATCAGACCAAGTTAGACTTATGGGAAACGGGGTTTGGTTTACAAAAGGTAGATGATTTAGAGCCGTCGCCGTATATGAGAGAACTAGCAGAGCAAAATTCTCAAGGAAAGTTGACTTATCAAGAAGTTTATGATCAAGTAACGGCTTATCACCAAAAAATCGATGATAGCACAAGAGAAGCAGATCTTGTTGCCATGAGAATTGTGGAACTCTTGTCCTCTAATGCCTTTAAATTTGCTCCAACAACATTGAAATTGATTCATAGAGAGCTTTTCTTTGGCCTCCTGCCACATGGCATTCCCTTGGGAGAATACCGCTCTTACAACATTACAAAAAGTGAGGCTGTTTTAAACGGAGACAGTGTCATATATGATGATTTTCGCACGGTAGCAGATAGTTTGACCTATGATTTTCAGCAGGAAAGTCAATTTGACTATCGAGGAAAATCCGATATCGAAGTAGTGCAACATATCAAGACTTTTATTTCAGGTATTTGGCAGATTCATCCTTTTGGAGAAGGAAATACTCGAACGATAACAGTATTTTTGATTAAGTACCTTAGAACTATGGGATTTCAAGTAGACAACAAACCCTTCCAAGAAAATGCAAAGTATTTTCGAGATGCTCTTGTTCTTGATAATGCAAAGCTATTCCAGAAAAAACCAGAATATCTGGAACAATTTTTTGAAAATCTCTTATTAGCTGGGCAACATGATTTAGAAATAGACTTAAGAGATTAACGTTTTCTTTGCACAAGGCTTAGAAGATTTAGAATGTTTTCGAGTAGAAAGAAGGAAGACGATGATACCCAACTATAAAATAACAGAAGAAATATTGAATCTCGTGCAGAAGATTTCTGAGTTGGCGACTCAACTTTCTTTCGAAACGAGAAAATTACACCTACGCAAGGAAAATCGGATTCGTTCTATTCAGTCCTCTTTAGCTATTGAGAATAATAGTCTTTCTCTGGAGCAGGTGACTGATGTCATAGAGGGGAAAAGAGTTCTAGGCCCTCTTAAGGATATCCATGAGGTCCAAAATGCTTATGAAGCTTATGAGAAGGTTTTTCGCTTAAATCCATACAGTATAGATGATTTCTTACTGGCTCATCAATTGCTGACACAGGATTTGGTCAAGCATCCTGGACAGTTTCGATTAGGCGATGTGGGTGTTTTTGATGGATCAGGGAAAGTTGTTCATCTTGGAGCGCGGCCACAGTTTGTTCCTAAGCTGGTATCGGACTTATTTTCTTGGGCTAAGTCTAGCCACATATCTGATATTGTCAAATCTTGTATCGTGCATTTTGAGTTAGAAATTATTCACCCTTTTGAGGATGGGAACGGTCGTATGGGGCGGATGTGGCAGAGCCTAATCTTGAGTAGATGGAATCCTTTATTTGAGTGGCTTCCTGTAGAGTCTGTTATTTACCGACATCAGTCAGGGTATTACCAAGCTTTAACAGAGAGTAATGAGGTTAATGATTCTACAAAATTCATCCAATTTATGCTTGAAGCGATTTTAGAAACCTTGCTGGATTATAGTCATCAAAAAAATGATAGTACGGAAAAGTCGGTTAAATTACTTTTGAAACCACGTGAGCTAGCTATTTTTGAAAAAATAGAGTCTTATCTTGTAGAGAATTATCAGATAACAACTGCAGTTGCACAAGAACTAACAGGTTTGAGTGCGGCAACCATGCGTCGTTATCTCCAAATATTCGTAAATCAAGGTTTGTTAGAAAAATCGGGTTCTACAAAAAACACTATTTATTCGCTCAGATTCCGCTCATAATTCGCTCATTTTTAAGATACAGCTTTGTTTCCATATTTCCTGGAAACTGATAAAAATCAAGGAGAAAGATGGAACAAACTAACCAAAAATCCCAGTGCCAGCAACTCTGGGCGAGAAACAAATACCTCGTCTTGAGCCATTCTAGCAATATTTACAATGAGATTCGCCAATACTTGAAGAATGAAGAGGTGGAGGTGAGTCAGGTTCAGGAGATGATTGATCGTGCCTGCCAGATTCCAGAGCACAGGGGTCAGGTTTGCAATGCCTTTCAGCATATTTGGGGCTATTTCAAAAAGAAAGCGACAGATGCTGAGCGCAAGGACTATATGCTCTTGCTGGATCGCTACCGCTTTGGTCAGGCTTTTAAGGAAGACTTGATCACTAAGACTAGAGACTTGCTTGATCGCTATCCAAATACCTATTTGCAACATTCGACTTTACTGAAAGGAGACTCTCATGAGACTTTGGCATGAGGCTTTGATTTCACAACTTCTCCGTCCTCAACTCTTGGGGCAGCATCGAGAGTGTTGCGCCCTGCGTAGTAATGGTTGGGGCAGAAAGCATGCGACGGTGGACTATGTCTTTACCCACTCGCCTTATCGTCTCTATGCCTATCATCGCTTGATCATGGAGGAGATGGTTAAACGAGGCTTTAAGGTCAGTCCAGAGTGGCTGGACAAGAACTACCGAGGTAAGACCTGTCCTCTCTATGAAGATTTAGCAGAGGAGAAGTTGACTAGTCCTATCTATAGCGAACATGACGACGCCTACTATGAGAAATGTCTGGCTAATCTCCGAGAGAAGGGGATAGAGCTAGAGAAAAAAATCTAATTAATAGTGTATTGAGAATTTTAAATCATATATATCTGTGTGACGAAAATCAAAAAATTAAAATGTTTATTGAAGTTATTTAAATTCGATAATTTTGATAGTATAGAATAAAAGGAAAATTCAATTATGGAATTGACAATATTTGTTGATGAATCAGGGAATACTGGTAATCATTTTTTCGAATCTAATCAAAATTTTTTTACATTGGGATTTGTTATTGTACCAAATAGTAAAATTGAGATGCAGTACAACCTCATTAAGGAATATAAGGAAAAATTATGTTTATCAGATGAGTTGAAAGCTTCTAATTCAAATTTCAATTCTGAACTAAATATTAAGAATAGATTAGAGTTTTTTTATGATTTAATTAGTAACGGAATTTACTTTGACTTTATGTGCTATGAAAAAAATATGGTCTTAGCTGAAAAAATAACTGAATGGCTATTTGACCCAAATAATAATTGCTTTATGAATAATAGAATCACAGAACCTAACTTAGGAAGGGGGTTTCGAAAAAATATTGCTGAACTATTATTTATGAGTCTATCTGAAAAACAATGGGCTGAACTTGGTGATAAATTTAGAAGAACAAACAAAAGAACTAAAGAAAGATATCTTACAGCTGATGATATTAGGAATTTGATATTATGTTTAAAATTAGCTATTGAAAAATATGATAAAGATTTTGCCCAGTACATACTAATTGAAGAGTTTAATATTGATTCTATTCTAGAAGAAATTAATTGTGAGAAAGATTACTTATTGTATGAGCCTTCATTATTTTCTACTTTAATTGATATTATGATTTGTTTTAAAGAAAAATTAATAACTGAATCTGATTTCAAACTAAAAATTCAAGTTATTCATGACAAGAATTCTAATGATAAACTACAGAATTCTTTATACTCGGACTTGAGATACTTAGTAGATGATAATCCTTCTCTGACCTTAGATTTTCATTTTGTTGATTCTAAGGATGAGGAATTAATACAAGTTGCTGATTTATTTGCGGGCCATATTTCGAGAATGGTCAAGAATATAGATAGTTATTTATCTATTGAAGAATCACGAAATTTTATTTTAGAGTGCATAGATAAAAAATATTCGAAATTTGCTTTTTCATTTCAAACATGGGAGAGTATTCTCAAAAAAGCAAAAGTTAAATATCGAAGTAATGATTTAGCATTAGAATTAGGTGAGTGGAGAAATTTTGTTAGGAAAAACAAGTAGTTTTATAGCTAATTAATATTTCTAATTATTACAAGAGAGTGAACAAAGGGGTTTTATTAGAGAAAATCAACCTATAGTCTTTTCTAATAACAAGTCATAGTCACTTATAAGAATTACTAATAACACGTTTGATCAGTCTAACTAAAATACAGCTATAAAACAAGCTACAAAAAGGGATTGAGGCATTTGTCTCAGGTCTTTTTCTTTTGTTTAAAATAGAGATATAGTTTCAAACTATATCAAATCCTAATTTTTTACAATTATACAGACGCTTTTTTTTCTGTTAAGATAGTTTCAACAACAAATTTTGGAGGACACATCATGTCAACTACAATCATCGGTTTTCCTCGTTTGGGCGAATTCCGCGAATTAAAATTTACAACTGAAAAATACTTTAGAAAAGAAATCTCAGAAGAAGAACTCTTGGCAGCAGCAAAAGATTTGCGTGCTAAACACTGGAACATTGTCAAAGAAAAAGGCATCACTGAAATTCCATCAAATGACTTTTCTCACTATGACAACTTCCTAGATGCAGCTTTCCTTTTCAACGTGGTACCTGCTTCAGTTCAAAACTTGGACTTGTCTGACCTTGAGCGCTACTTCGCTTTGGGTCGTGGTTACCAAGGAGAAAAAGGAGACGTTCGCGCCCTTCCAATGAAGAAATGGTTCAATACCAACTACCACTACATCGTTCCTAAATTTGAAAAAGACACTCAAGTAAAATTGGCTGGTCACAAAATCTTTGATGAGTTCCAAGAAGCAAAAGAACTTGGATTGAACACTCGTCCAGTTCTTGTAGGTCCATTCACTTTCCTTCAATTGTCAGACTTTGAAGAAGGCGTGAAAGCAGAAGACTTCGTAGACAGCTTAGTGGCTGCTTACCAAGAGGTTTTTGCGAAATTGGCAGAACTTGGTGCGACTCGCATCCAATTGGATGAAGCGGCTCTTGTAAAAGACTTGACAGCTGAAGAAAAAGCTCTCTTCTTGAACCTTTACAACAAACTTTTGGCTGACAAAAAAGGTCTTGAAGTCTTGCTTCAAACTTACTTCGGTGACGTTCGTGACGTTTACGCTGACCTTGTGAACTTGCCAGTAGATGCTATCGGTCTTGACTTCGTTGAAGGTAAGAAAACTCTTGAACTCGTTAAAGGTGGCTTCCCAGCTGACAAGACTCTTTATGCAGGTATTGTCAATGGTAAAAACATCTGGCGTAACAACTATGAAAAGAGCTTGGCTGTTCTTGAGCAAATCCCAGCTGAAAACATCGTATTGACAAGCTCATGCTCACTTCTTCATGTACCATTTACAACTGCTAATGAAGAATTTGAACCAGCAATCTTGAACCACTTTGCCTTTGCAGTTGAAAAATTGGATGAAATTCGTGATTTGGATGCTATCCGCAATGGTCAAGGTGAAGAAGCGCTTGCAGCAAACAAAGAACTCTTTGCGACTGAGCGTGTTGGTGTTAATGCGGAACTTCGTGCGCGTATCGCTGGTTTGACTGATGCAGACTACACTCGTTTGCCAGCATTTGCTGAACGTGAAGCTATCCAAGAAGAAGCTTTCAAACTTCCAGCTCTTCCAACAACAACTATCGGTTCATTCCCTCAAACTAAAGAAGTTCGTGCGAAACGTTTGGCTTACCGTAAAGGTGAATTGTCTCAAGAAGAGTACGACGCTTTCCTTGCTGAAACGATCGATGAATGGATCAAATGGCAAGAAGACATAGACTTTGATGTCCTTGTTCACGGTGAATTTGAGCGTAATGACATGGTTGAGTACTTCGGTCAAAACTTGTCAGGTTACCTCTTCTCTAAAAATGGTTGGGTACAGTCATACGGTATGCGTGGGGTTAAACCACCAATCATCTGGGGTGATGTAACTCGTCTTAACCCTATCACTGTTAAATGGTCTAGCTATGCACAAAGCCGTACAAACAAACCTGTTAAAGGTATGTTGACTGGACCTGTTACCATCCTCAACTGGTCATTCCCACGTGAAGACATCTCTATCAAGGATTCTACTCTTCAAATCGCTCTTGCTATCAAGGATGAAGTTCTTGACCTTGAAGCTGCTGGTGTGAAAATCATCCAAATCGACGAGGCTGCTCTTCGTGAGAAATTGCCACTCCGTCGTAGCGACTGGTACGAAGACTACCTTGACTGGGCAATTCCTGCCTTCCGCTTGGTACACTCAACAGTAGCACCAGACACACAAATCCACACTCACATGTGTTACTCAGAATTTACAGATATCATCCCAGCTATCGATAACTTGGATGCGGACGTTATCTCATTTGAGGCTAGCCGTTCAAACCTTGAAATCTTGGATGAACTCAAAGCGAAAAACTTCCAAACAGAAGTGGGACCTGGGGTTTACGATATCCACTCACCTCGTGTACCAAATGAAGGCGAAATCGACCACACAATCGAAGCCATTCTTGCTAAAGTGCCAAGCAAGAAAGTTTGGATTAACCCTGACTGTGGTTTGAAAACACGTGGTATTCCAGAAACAAAAGAAAGCTTGATCCGCCTTGTGGAAGCAGCTAAAGCTGCGCGTGAGAAATTGTAAGATACGGATTTCTCTAGAAGCGCTGTTTGGTCAATCTGCCTGTTTCACTTGGATTCTAGGAATCCAGCTAACGAAAAAAATCAACTAGAAAAGGATAATGACTATGTCACGCCAAACACCGTCACTCTCATTTGAAGTGTTCCCTCCCAACCCAGCCGTGGGTAATGATAACATTATTTCTGCACTTCAAGATATGCAGGAGCTAGCGCCGCACTTTATCAGTGTAACTGCCAGCAATAATAAATTTAATATCAAGGAAACGACGGTCCGTTTGGCTGACTTTATCCAAAATGATTTGGCGATTCCGACTATTGCTCACTTGCCAGCCATCTATTTGACCAAGGACAAGGTTGCTGAAACGATTGCAGACTTGGACAAGGTTGGGGTGCAGAAAATCTTGGCTCTTCGTGGGGATATTATTCCAGATGTGGAGCCGCAAAAGGATTTCCGCTACGCAACTGACTTGATTGAGTTCATCAAGGAACAAGCCCCTCACTTTGATATTGTTGGTGCTTGTTATCCAGAAGGCCATCCAGATTCACCAAATCAGATTTCAGATATTCAAAATCTTAAGAAGAAAGTAGATGCAGGTTGTTCGAGCCTTGTAACTCAGCTTTTCTTTGACAATGAGCGCTTCTATGATTTCCAAAACAAGTGTATCTTAGCTGGGATTGATGTTCCTATTCATGCAGGGATTATGCCAATTTTGAATCGAAATCAGGCTCTCCGTCTCTTGAAGACCTGTGAGAATATCCATCTTCCACGCAAATTTAAAGCCATCTTAGACAAGTATGAGCATGACCCTGAGTCGCTCAGAGCAGCAGGACTTGCCTATGCAGTGGACCAAATCGTGGACTTGGTAACTCAGGATGTTGCAGGTGTGCATCTCTACACTATGAACAATGCAGAAACAGCAAAATATATCCACCAAGCAACACATGCTTTGTTTAATCACCAGTCTCTAGGATAATAAAAAGCAAACCATTCTTCTCAGGTGAGGGGAATGGTTCCTTTTTAATGGTAAAGACCGCACTTTTTAAGAAAAATATGATAAAATAGACTCTGTACGTACTTGATACAAAGATGAGGGTATAAACAGATTTTTAACTATTCAAATCTGCTATAAAAAGGACAAATACTAAAGAATAATATTTTTAAACTTTTCAAAGTATCTAGGTAGTTGAATACGGGCTAAATCCCTAGTGAAAAAGATAGATTTCCTGGTGTGCATCGCACACTGCGTCAATCTCCTATTTTCATACGGGATTCTTTACGCCCTTTGTATCCTGATCTTTGTAGGCAAGACGTATAATATTATCAATCCAAAGGGGATTAAAATGACAAAACAAGTGTTTCAAACGACTTTTGCGGGTCGTGAGTTAATTGTAGAGACTGGTCAGGTTGCCAAGCAAGCAAACGGCTCTGTTGTCGTGCGTTACGGTGAGTCAACTGTCTTGACTGCGGCCGTGATGTCTAAAAAGATGGCAACTGGGGATTTCTTCCCTCTTCAAGTCAACTACGAAGAAAAAATGTATGCGGCTGGGAAATTTCCTGGCGGCTTTATGAAACGTGAAGGACGTCCTTCAACAGATGCGACTTTGACAGCGCGTTTGATTGACCGTCCAATCCGTCCTATGTTTGCGGAAGGTTTCCGTAACGAAGTCCAAGTGATTAACACAGTACTTTCTTATGATGAAAATGCCTCTGCACCTATGGCAGCCATGTTTGGTTCATCCTTGGCACTTTCTATCTCAGATATTCCATTTGACGGACCAATCGCTGGGGTACAAGTGGGATATGTAGATGGCCAAATCATCATCAACCCTACGCAAGAACAGGCAGAGCAATCTCTCCTTGAATTGACAGTAGCAGGAACTAAACACGCCATCAACATGGTAGAGTCTGGTGCCAAAGAATTGTCAGAAGAAATCATGTTGGAAGCCCTTCTTAAAGGACATGAAGCTGTTAAAGAATTGATTACCTTCCAAGAAGAAATCGTTGCGGCTGTTGGGAAAGAAAAAGCAGAAGTAGAATTGCTTCATGTAGACGCTGAATTACAGGCTGAAATCATCGCAGCCTACAACAGTGACCTTCAAAAGGCAGTTCAAGTAGAAGAAAAATTGGCACGTGAAGCTGCAACTCAAGCAGTGAAGGACCAAGTAACTGCTGTTTACGAAGAAAAATATGCAGATCATGAAGAATTTGACCGTATCATGCGTGATGTGGCTGAAATCTTGGAACAAATGGAACACGCTGAAGTGCGTCGTTTGATCACAGAAGACAAGGTACGTCCTGATGGTCGTAAGGTCGATGAAATCCGTCCTTTGGATGCGGTTGTTGACTTCCTTCCTCGTGTACACGGTTCTGGTCTCTTCACTCGTGGCCAAACTCAAGCTCTTTCAGTCTTGACCTTGGCTCCGATGGGGGAAACTCAAATCATCGATGGTTTGGACCCAGAGTACAAGAAACGCTTTATGCATCACTATAACTTCCCACAATACTCTGTAGGGGAAACAGGTCGTTACGGTGCGCCGGGTCGTCGTGAAATCGGTCACGGTGCTCTCGGTGAGCGTGCCCTTGCTCAAGTCTTGCCAAATTTGGAGGAATTCCCATACGCTATCCGTCTGGTAGCAGAAGTCTTGGAATCAAATGGTTCTTCATCTCAGGCTTCTATCTGTGCTGGAACTCTTGCACTTATGGCTGGTGGTGTGCCAATCAAGGCGCCAGTAGCTGGTATTGCCATGGGACTTATCTCAGATGGAAATAACTACACAGTCTTGACAGATATCCAAGGTTTGGAAGACCACTTTGGAGACATGGACTTTAAGGTTGCAGGTACTCGTGACGGGATTACAGCCCTTCAAATGGATATCAAGATTCAAGGGATTACTGCAGAAATCTTGACAGAAGCACTTGCTCAAGCCAAGAAAGCGCGTTTTGAAATCCTTGATGTGATTGAAGCAACCATTCCAGAAGTTCGTCCAGAATTGGCTCCAACTGCTCCAAAAATTGATACCATCAAGATTGATGTGGACAAGATTAAGATTGTCATCGGTAAGGGTGGAGAAACCATCGACAAGATTATTGCTGAAACAGGCGTTAAGATTGATATCGACGAAGAAGGAAATGTATCTATCTACTCTAGCGACCAAGATGCTATTAACCGTGCTAAAGAAATTATTGCTGGTTTGGTTCGTGAAGCTAAGGTGGACGAAGTTTACCGTGCTAAAGTCGTTCGTATCGAGAAATTTGGTGCCTTTGTCAACCTCTTTGACAAGACAGATGCCCTTGTTCATATCTCTGAGATGGCTTGGACACGTACCAATAATGTCGAAGACTTGGTAGCAATCGGGGATGAAGTTGATGTTAAGGTTATCAAGATTGATGACAAAGGACGTGTGGATGCTTCTATGAAAGCCCTTCTTCCTCGTCCTCCAAAACCTGAACGTGATGAAAAAGGCGAAAAGTCTGAGAGACCTCACCGCCCACGTCATCACAAGGACCACAAACCTAAGAAAGAATTTACAGAAACACCAAAAGATTCAGAATAAGAAAAGGAGAAATGTATGGGATGGTGGCGCGAAACCATTGATATCGTAAAAGAAAATGATCCAGCGGCCCGCACCACTTTGGAGGTTTTGCTGACTTATCCAGGTGTCAAAGCCTTGGCGGCCCACCGTCTTTCACATTTTCTCTGGAATCACGGCTTTAAACTCTTAGCTCGTATGCACAGTCAGTTTTGGCGCTTTTGGACTCAGATTGAGATTCATCCAGGTGCCCAGATAGACTCAGGGGTCTTTATTGACCACGGTTCAGGCTTGGTAATTGGGGAGACAGCAATCGTTGAAAAAGGTGTTCTCCTTTATCACGGAGTGACTCTTGGTGGGACTGGTAAGGATGTTGGTAAACGCCATCCGACCGTGCGAAAGGGAGCTCTCATATCAGCCCATGCCCAAGTTATCGGACCTGTGGAAATCGGTGAAAATGCCAAGGTCGGTGCTGCAGCAGTTGTCGTAGCAGATGTACCTAGTGATGTGACGGTTGTCGGTATTCCGGCCAAGATTGTCCGAGTTCATGGACAGAAGGATGAACCGACGATCCACGAAGTCGAAGAAAAACGAGAGTACTACGTCAATAAACTCGAGCAGGCTAAAGAAGCCAGTCACAGATCGTCTGGGTTGTAGAGGATACCTATATGATTCAAGCAAGAAACAAGTTAAGCCAAGAGGAGTTATCTGAGGCGAAAAAACTAATTAACTGTTGCCAAAATTATGACGGTACCTATCGTGATCCCTATCTCTCTAACATGCTTAATTTTGACCCAAACATGCCCGCCTTTTTCCTTTATTATGAAAAAGGCGAACTTGTTGGTCTCTTAACTGTCTATGCAGATGATCAAGATGTAGAAGTGACGATACTGGTTCATCCAGCTCATCGCCGTCAGGGGATTGCGCGTGCATTGTTTACTAGTTTTGAGAGAGAAACAGCTCCTTTTCCTATTCGTTCAGTCACTTTTCAGACAGAGCGTGTTTTTCTAGACCGCCATCCTGATTTTGTCAGCAACTGGGGATTGGTCGAGGACGAGGATACAGAAACCTGGTTAGGTAAGGATAGAAGACCTTATCCGTTAGAAAAGCTTTCCAATCTTGAAGTTTTGTTAGCAGATAGTTCGTATCAAAATCAAATTAGTCAGTTAAAATTTCAGGCATTTTCAGAGGAACATGAATCGAGAGAAGTTGTGGATAGATATGTCGCTGAAGCTCTGAGGGATCCAGAAAGTCGCTTATATATTTTGTTAAAAGACGGTCAGGTTATTGGAACTTGCACGGTAGATTTATCGACTAATACGAATTACTTCTACGGTTTAGCAATATCTGAACCTGAACGTGGGAAAGGCTATGGAAGTTACTTAGCAAAATCCCTTGTCAACCAACTAATTGAGCAAAATGATAAGGAATTTCAGATTGCAGTGGAAGATAGCAATGTAGGTGCCAAGCGCTTGTATGAAAAAATTGGCTTTGTCAAACAGACACAGGTAGTTTATCTGAATGAGAAAGGAGCAAGGAATTCCGATGTGTAGAGACATTCGGACTGAAATTCAATTGAACTGTCAGCGATGAAATTAACTGTTCTTGGATTTTGGTTTTCCTGACTATTATTTTATGATTAAAATTTACGACACCATGTCTCGTGATTTGCGAGAATTTGTCCCGATTGAGGACGGCAAGGTCAAGATGTATGTTTGTGGGCCAACGGTTTACAATTATATACATGTAGGGAACGCCCGTTCGACGGTGGCTTTTGATACCATTCGTCGTTATTTTGAGTACCGTGGGTATGAGGTTGCCTATATTTCCAATTTTACGGATGTGGATGATAAGATTATCAACCGTGCCAAGGAAGAAGGCATCACGCCTCAGGAGGTTGCGGATAAGTATATCGCTGCCTTTCGTGAGGATGTGACGGCCTTGGGTGTCAAACCTGCGACCCACCATCCGCGTGTGGTGGAGTTTATGGCTGACATCATCCGTTTTGTGGAAGACTTGATTGAAAAAGGTTTTGCTTATGAGAGCCAAGGAGATGTCTATTTCCGTGTGGAAAAATCCCACAACTATGCGAAATTAGCAAATAAAACCTTGGAAGATTTGGAGCTAGGTGCTTCAGGTCGTACCGATGAAGAAACGGCACGTAAGGAAAATCCTGTAGACTTTGCCCTCTGGAAAGATGCCAAGCCAGGCGAGATTTCTTGGGATAGTCCTTGGGGGTCTGGTCGTCCGGGCTGGCATATTGAGTGTTCGGTCATGTCAACAGAGATTTTGGGCGATACCATTGATATCCACGGTGGTGGAGCCGATCTCGAGTTTCCTCATCATACCAATGAAATTGCCCAGTCAGAAGCCAAAACAGGTAAGACCTTTGCTAACTACTGGATGCACAATGGCTTTGTCAATATCGACAATGTCAAGATGTCCAAGTCTTTGGGGAACTTTATCACCGTGCACGATGCCCTTAAAACTCTTGATGGGCAAGTGCTTCGTTTCTTCTTTGCGACTCAACACTACCGCAAGCCAATCAACTTTACGGAAAAGGCAGTTCGCGATGCCGAGACTAATCTTAAGTATCTGAAGAATACTTACGAGCAACCATTTACAGGAAATGTGGACGCCCAAGAGTTACAAGCTTTTAAAGATAAGTTTGTGGCGGCTATGGATGAAGATTTTAACGCTGCCAACGGTATCACAGTTGTTTTTGAAATGGCCAAATGGATTAACTCAGGTAACTATGATGCAAGTGTTAAGGAAGCTCTTGCGGCTATGTTAGAGGTCTTTGGAATTGTCTTTATTGAGGAAGTTTTGGATGCAGAGATTGAAGACTTGATCCAAAAACGCCAAGAAGCGCGTGCCAATCGTGACTTTGCTACAGCGGACCAGATCCGTGACCAATTGGCTGCTCAAGGAATTAAGCTCCTTGACACCAAGGATGGAGTGAGGTGGACACGTGATTGATGTCAATCTCATTAACGGGATTGCGCTAGCCTTTGAAGGAGATGCGGTGTATTCTATGTATATTCGTCGTCACCTCATCCTCAAAGGTATGACCAAACCCAATAAACTCCACCAAGAGGCGACCAAGTATGTGTCGGCCAAGGCTCAGGCTCGCCTAATTTCCCTCATGTTGGAGGAGCAACTCCTAACGGAAAAAGAAGAAGAAATCTACAAACGTGGCCGCAATACCAATAGTCACACCAAGGCTAAAAATGCTGATGTGGTGACTTACCGTATGTCCACAGGTTTTGAAGCAGTCATGGGCTATCTCCATATGACTGAAAATCTGGAACGTCTTGAGAATTTGATTTCGTGGTGCATTCAAAAAGTGGAGGGCTAGGACATGATGGCAAAAGAACTACAAGACTGGTTTCCTGAGGCTCAGATTTCAGACCAACCAGTAGAGAAAGAGGGATATCTCACGCTCCCTTTAGCTTCTCAGCAGTGGATTTTGCTGGAGCAAACTGGGCTCAGTGAGCGTGAAAAGCAGTTGATTTCCCTTTTGACCCAGCAGGAGCAGGCTCGTTCGCTCAATCCTTGGTATTCTTATCTGATTGAGGGGAAGGGACAGGTGCCGAAAACTTTTAAAAAGATTCAATTAGTTTATTTTCATCTTTCCTATTTTCAGCAGGAAAATCTAGCTTCTTGGCTAGATATGATGCGGACTCTATTTCCTAACTGTCAGGCGGTGCTTCAGGTCGGAGCTCAGGACTATGTTTTCGTACTTCAACAAGATAAATACACCTCTGTACGAGCTATTTTAAGTGATACGATTGAAGCAGTGGAGTATGACTTTGGACTGCGTCTGTCTATCATGTTAGGACAGGTTTGGTCTCAGACGGTGCATCAAGCCCTATCAGACTTGATCAAAGCGGAGCGCGATTTGTTTAAGACTTGGTGGCGTCAGGGTCACCAAGGTGTTCATACCTTTTCACAACTCTATCTTTGGAGTATGGGGGAAAGACTCGTGGACTTGAAGGCAATCAAGGAATGTCTACACCAGATGATTTTGGATCAAGATCAGATTCAGGAGATTGTTCTTTCTCTTTGGGAAAATAGTGCTGTCCTAACAAAAACAGCGCAACAACTCTACCTGCACCGCAATTCTCTCCAGTATAAGATTGATAAATGGGAAGAATTGACAGGGCTTCAGTTGAAGGAGTTGACCGATCTGACCCTGTGTTATCAATTGATTTTACCAGATATTCTCTAAAGTTTTGTGCAAGTTGTACAGAACTTTTTTATTTTTTTGGTCATCTTGCCATAGAAAAGTTAAGCGTTTTCATTTATAATAAAACTATCAAAATACAAAAGGAGTTCACCTCATGGTAGAATTAAATCTTAAAAATATTTACAAAAAATATCCAAACAGCGAACACTATTCAGTTGAAGATTTCAACTTGAACATCAAAGACAAAGAGTTCATCGTTTTCGTAGGACCTTCAGGATGTGGTAAATCAACTACTCTCCGTATGATTGCAGGTCTTGAAGACATCACAGAAGGTACTGCATCTATCGATGGCGTGGTTGTCAACGACGTAGCTCCAAAAGACCGTGACATCGCCATGGTATTCCAAAACTACGCTCTTTACCCACACATGACTGTTTATGATAACATGGCTTTCGGTTTGAAATTGCGTAAATACAGCAAAGAAGACATCGACAAACGTGTACAAGAAGCAGCAGCAATCCTTGGTTTGAAAGAATTCTTGGATCGTAAACCAGCTGACCTTTCAGGTGGTCAACGTCAACGTGTTGCCATGGGTCGTGCCATCGTCCGTGATGCAAAAGTATTCTTGATGGACGAACCTTTGTCAAACTTGGATGCAAAACTTCGTGTATCTATGCGTGCTGAAATCGCTAAAATCCACCGTCGTATCGGAGCTACAACTATCTACGTAACTCACGACCAAACAGAAGCGATGACACTTGCAGACCGTATCGTTATCATGTCAGCAACTAAGAACCCTGCTGGTACAGGTACTATCGGACGTGTTGAACAAATCGGTACTCCTCAAGAAGTTTACAAAAACCCAGTTAACAAATTCGTTGCAGGATTCATCGGAAGTCCAGCTATGAACTTCATCAACGTGAAATTGGTTGGTAGCGAAATTGTTTCTGACGGTTTCCGTTTGAAAGTGCCAGAAGGAGCATTGAAAGTTCTTCGTGAAAAAGGCTACGAAGGTAAAGAATTGATCTTCGGTATCCGTCCAGAAGACGTGAATGCAGAACCTGCTTTCCTTGAAACATTCCCAGACTGTGTTGTAAAAGCGACTATCTCTGTATCAGAATTGCTTGGTTCAGAATCTCACCTTTACTGCCAAGTTGGTAAAGATGAATTTGTTGCTAAAGTTGACGCTCGTGACTACTTGCAAACAGGTGCAACAGTTGAACTTGGATTTGACTTGAACAAAGCACACTTCTTCGATGTAGAAACTGAAAGAACAATTTACTAAGCAAATAAAACTCAAAACACTGCTAGAAATCTGGCAGTGTTTTTTGCGGTTGAGTAGAAAAAACTCTCCATGTACTTGGAGAGCTAATTTATTATTCTGCAGCTTGTTGCCAACGTTTGGCTAGCATATGAGATAGACTCGAAATTGCTAGATTGAAGCTGAAGTAGATGAGGGCAATCAGGATATACAGACTGAAGACCTGCTCTGGTTCGAAATAACGGCCCATTAGAATTTGGCTGGCTCCAAAGAGCTCTTGTAGGGCGATAACAGAGTAGAGAAGACTGGTATCCTTAATCACGGTTACAAACTGAGAAATGATGGCTGGCAACATTTTACGAATTGCTTGTGGGAGAATGATGTGGTAGAGAATTTGAGCCGAGGTAAATCCTTGCGACATTCCTGCTTCGTACTGCCCCTTGTCTACGGCATTGAGACCGCCTCGAATAATCTCAGCTAGGGCCGCTGATGTAAAGAGAGTAAAGGCTGTAATACCTGCTGGTGTGGATTTCATCTTGAAAACCAAAAAGATAGTGAAAATCCAGAGGAGGTTAGGAACGTTGCGCACAAATTCGATGTAAATGCTGGATATGATACGTAAGACAGGATTTTTGCCATTTCTCATGACGGCTAGCACCGTACCGATGAGGGTAGAGAGGACGATGGCAATCAGAGAAATGTAGAGGGTCAAGCCAAATCCTTTAAAGATAAAGACTAGGTTATCTGGGGATAAAACTTCTAAAATGGATTCCATAGTAACCTCCTAAAGTGAATAGGCTTTTTTGTTGGCTTGCTCCATCTTGCGACCAAACTGGGCAACAGGGAAGCAGAGAGAAAAGTAGAGAAGGGCAGCACCTAGAAATGCTGGAATGTAGTTTCCGTTAAGTGCTGACCAAGACTTGGTCACAAACATCAAGTCGACTCCAGAAATGATAGCGACTGTAGAGGTGTTCTTGATGAGGTTGACGATTTGGTTGGTCAAAGGAGGGAGGATGATACGGAAGGCTTGAGGCAAGATAATCAAGCGCATGGCACTGATATAGGTAAAACCTTGCGACAAGGCGGCCTCCATCTGACCGCTAGGAATAGACTGAATCCCTGAGCGAATCACTTCAGCGATATAGGCTCCGTGATAGAGTCCCACGCAGAGAACAGCTGTCCAATAAATCGGAATCATGATGGTGTGGTCACTGATAAGAGGTAGACCATAAAAGACGATGACAAACTGCACCAAGAGGGGAGTGTTTTGGTAAAATTCGACAAAGATGCGAGCTAAAATACGCAAAATAGGACGTTTGCTGGTTGACATGGCTCCAAAGAAGATGCCTAAGACCATGGCGAGGATAAAGGATCCAATCGCTAGGGCAAGGGTGAAGAGGAAACCATTGAAAAATTGTCCAAAATCCTGAAAATAGGCTGTCCAAGATGATAAATCTGTCATGGGGTGTCCTCCTTAATCTGCGGTATGGCTAGATGGTTTGAGCTTGTAACGGTCATAGAGTTTTTGTAAACTGCCATCCTTGCTCCATTTAGTGACCAAGTTATCAAGATAGTCGTTGAGCTCTGTATTTGATTTCTTGGTGACGATACCGTAGTCAGATGGCTTGAAACTATCATCTAGTAGTACTGTGCGTTTACTGATATAGCCAGACAGAATCGAGCGGTCAACGGAAAAGGCATCAATACGGTGAGCGTGTAGGGAAGTAATCAATTCTGGGTAGGAACCAAGTTCGACGAATTTAAAGGTTAGACCTTTCTTTTTACCCAGTTCAGTAATCAGGCGTTGAGTAATAGAACCTTGGGCAACACCGATGGTTTTTCCGTTTAAGTCCTCAATGCTTTTGATTTTGGCAGATTTATTGACCAAAAAGCCAGATGCGTCCGTGTAGTAGGGACTGGTAAAGTTGTAGAGTTTTTTGCGTTCGTCTGTGATGGTGAAGGTTGCGATATCCATATCGACCTGTTCATTGTCTAGAAGTGGTCCGCGAGTTTGTGCTGTAACCGGCACATAGCGAACCTTGACCTTGAGTTCATCGGCGACCATCTTGGCCAAGTCAGTTTCGATACCAGAATAGGTCCCTGTCTTAGGATCCTTGTAGCCAAAATTGGGAACGTCTTGTTTCACACCAACAACTAGCTCGCCTCTATTTTGAATGTCTGCGACACTAGTATCGGCCTGAACTGGTTTTACAGCAGTAAGGCTGAAAAGACTAATCAATAATGCGGATAAAAAGAATTTCTTTTTCATAGGCGCCTCCTTATTTGACTTTGTCACTTTCGTGGTTGATAATTTTGCTCAGAAATTGTTGGGCACGAGGTTCGCTTGGATTGTTGAAAAAGTCATCGACATCGGTCGTATCTACTAAAACCTCTCCGTCAGCCATAAAGATGATGCGGTCGGCAACTTCACGGGCAAAGCCCATTTCATGGGTAACGATAATCATATTCATACCATCGTGGGCCAATTTTTGCATAACCGCCAGAACATCGCCGATGGTTTCAGGATCAAGGGCAGATGTTGGCTCATCAAAGAGGAGGAGTTCAGGATGCATAGCGAGTCCACGTGCGATGGCAATCCGTTGTTTTTGTCCACCAGATAGCATGGCTGGATAAGAATCTTTCTTGTCCCACATATTTACAAATTCCAGATATTTTTTGGCTGTTTTTTCAGCTTCTTTTTTATCAATTCCTAGAACTTTTATGGGTGCGAGTGTTACGTTTTCTAACACTGTTTTGTGAGGGTAGAGGTTAAAATGCTGGAAAACCATGCCGACTTCCTTGCGAAGAGGAACTAAATCTTTCTGGCTGGCACCAGCAACTTGGTGACCATTTACTAGAAGACTTCCTTTGTCTACAGCTTCCAAACCGTTGATGGTGCGGATAAGAGTGGATTTTCCAGAACCAGATGGTCCGAGTAGGACAACGACTTGTCCTTTTTCAAAACGGAGATTGATGTCGCGGAGCGCGTGGTAGTCTCCGTAATATTTTTCGACGTGTTCAAATTCTACTAAAGCCATAAAGAATCTCCTTTGTGTTAGATTTTATAACATGATTCTACACCAAAAGATTTGTCTTGTCAAATCATATCTTAAAAATTCACTAAAATTTTATAAAAAAGCAATCTGGATAGAGAAAAAGCCTAAATCGTGTTATAATGAAGCAATAGAATTCTTAGAAAGAGTGGATGTCTTTTTGATAACACCTACTTATGAATGGCAGTTTACCCCGCAGGTAGAAGATGCGGATTTTACAAAGATGGCCAAGAAGGCTGGACTGGGTTCTGAGGTGGCTCGGTTATTGTTTGAGAGAGGGATTCAGGATCAAGAAAGTCTGAAGAAGTTTTTAGAGCCTTCCTTAGAGGACTTGCATGATCCTTATCTACTCCATGATATGGATAAGGCAGTAGAACGGATTCGTCAGGCCATTGAAGAAGGGGAAAATATCCTCATCTATGGAGACTACGATGCGGATGGTATGACTTCGGCTTCTATTGTTAAGGAAAGTTTGGAACAGCTTGGCGCTGAGTGCCGGGTTTATCTGCCCAATCGTTTTACTGATGGCTATGGTCCAAATGCTAGTGTTTATAAATATTTTATCGAGCAAGAAGGGATTTCCTTGATTGTGACGGTGGATAATGGGGTTGCGGGTCATGAAGCTATTGAACTCGCCCAGTCTATGGGTGTAGATGTCATTGTGACTGACCACCATTCCATGCCTGAAACCTTACCAGATGCCTATGCCATTGTCCATCCTGAGCATCCTGATGCGGACTATCCTTTCAAATATTTGGCTGGTTGTGGAGTGGCTTTCAAGCTGGCTTGTGCCCTTTTAGAAGAAGTACAAGTGGAGTTGCTTGATTTGGTTGCTATCGGAACTATTGCAGATATGGTGAGTTTGACGGATGAAAATCGTATTTTGGTTCAATATGGTCTGGAAATGTTGGGGCACACTCAACGCGTTGGTCTACAAGAAATGCTGGACATGGCTGGGATTGCCGCCAACGAAGTAACAGAAGAAACGGTTGGTTTCCAGATTGCCCCTCGTTTGAATGCCTTGGGCCGCTTGGATGATCCCAATCCTGCCATTGATTTGTTGACTGGATTTGACGACGAGGAAGCCCATGAGATTGCCCTCATGATTCATCAGAAAAATGAAGAGCGCAAGGAAATCGTCCAGTCTATCTATGAAGAAGCCAAGACCATGGTGGACCCTGAGAAGAAGGTCCAAGTCTTGGCTAAGGAAGGCTGGAATCCTGGGGTTCTGGGAATCGTCGCTGGTCGTTTGTTGGAAGAACTAGGGCAGACAGTCATCGTTCTCAATATAGAGGACGGTCGTGCCAAGGGTAGTGCTCGTAGTGTGGAAGCGGTCGATATTTTTGAAGCCCTAGATCCCCATCGCGACCTCTTTATCGCCTTTGGCGGTCATGCTGGCGCAGCAGGAATGACGCTGGATGTTGAGAAAGTTTCAGATTTATCTAAGGTCTTGGAAGACTATGTCCGTGAAAAAGGCGCAGATGCTGCTGGCAAGAACAAGTTAAATCTAGATGAAGAGCTGGATTTGGAGGCTTTGAGTCTTGAAACAGTCAAGAACTTTGAGCGCTTGGCACCTTTTGGAATGGACAATCAGAAACCTGTCTTTTATATTAAGGATTTTCAGGTCGAAAGTGCCCGTACTATGGGAGCAGGCAATGCCCATCTTAAGTTGAAAATTTCCAAAGGTGAGGCTAGTTTTGAAGTGGTGGCCTTTGGCCAAGGCAGATGGGCGACAGAGTTTTCTCAAACTAAGAATCTAGAGCTGGCAGTCAAATTGTCTGTCAACCAATGGAATGGCCAAACTGCCTTGCAGTTGATGATGGTGGATGCGCGTGTGGAGGGTGTTCAACTTTTTAACATCCGTGGAAAAAATGCAGTCTTACCAGAAGGGGTTCCAGTCTTGGATTTTGCTGGAGAAGTGCCAGATTTAGCGACTAGTGAAGCGGTTGTCGTAAAAACTGTCCCTGAGGATATTACTCAGCTGAAGACCATTTTTCAGGAACAGAATTTCTCTGTGGTCTATTTCAAAAATGATATTGACAAGGCCTACTATCTAACGGGGTATGGGACTAGAGAGCAATTTGCCAAATTGTACAAGACTATCTACCAGTTTCCAGAGTTTGATATTCGCTACAAGCTGAAAGATTTGGCTACTTATCTTAATATTCAACAAATCTTGCTGGTCAAGATGATTCAAGTATTTGAAGAGCTAGGCTTTGTGACAATCAAAGATGGGGTCATGACAGTCAATAAAGAGGCACCAAAGCGGGAAATCGGAGAAAGTCAGATTTACCAAAATCTCAAACAAACCGTCAAAGACCAAGAAATGATGGCGCTGGGTACCGTGCAAGAAATTTATGACTTTTTAATGGAAAAAGAGTAGATGATAGGAAAGAGTTGGGCAACCAGCTCTTTTTTGAAAACAAATCTTCATTTTGAAAATCATTAAAAAAATGGTATAATGGTAGGAAAAGATTCGGCTAAAAGTAATAGTGCTTTTAGAATAAGAGGGTAAGCAACCCTATAATCAAGATAAATTAAGCTTTCGGAGGAAAAATGAGTAATATCAGTTTAACAACGCTTGGTGGTGTACGTGAAAATGGGAAAAATATGTATATCGCTGAAATCGATGGGTCTATTTTCGTTTTGGATGCAGGTCTGAAATATCCTGAAAATGAACAACTAGGGGTGGACGTCGTTATTCCAAACATGGACTACCTTTTTGAAAATAGCGACCGTATCGCTGGGGTTTTCTTGACTCACGGACATGCGGATGCCATTGGTGCTCTGCCTTATCTCTTGGCTGAAGCCAAGGTGCCTGTATTTGGATCTGAGCTGACCATTGAGTTGGCCAAACTCTTTGTCAAAGGGAATGATACGGTTAAGAAATTTAATGATTTTCATGTGATTGATGAGGATTCGGAGATTGATTTTGGAGGAACTGTGGTGTCCTTCTTCCGTACGACCCACTCTATCCCAGAAAGTCTGGGTGTTGTCTTGAAGACAGCTGAAGGTAGTATCGTTTATACAGGTGACTTCAAATTTGACCAGACAGCTAGTGAATCTTATGCCACAGACTTTGCTCGTTTGGCAGAAATCGGTCGTGATGGAGTTCTAGCTCTTCTTAGCGATTCAGCCAATGCGGACAGTAATATCCAAGTGGCTAGCGAAAGTGAAGTTGGGGACGAGATTACTCAAACCATTTCGGACTGGGATGGTCGTATCATTGTTGCAGCAGTAGCTAGCAACCTCTCTCGTATCCAGCAGGTGTTTGACGCTGCGGATGCAACAGGCCGTCGTGTGGTCTTGACAGGATTCGATATTGAAAATATCGTCCGTACTGCTATTCGCCTCAAGAAATTATCCCTAGCTAATGAGAGTCTTTTGATTAAGCCAAAAGATATGTCTCGTTTTGAAGACCATGAGTTGATTATACTTGAGACAGGTCGTATGGGTGAGCCTATCAACGGTCTTCGCAAGATGTCGATTGGTCGCCACCGTTATGTGGAAATCAAGGACGGTGACCTAGTCTATATCGTAACCACTCCGTCTATCGCCAAAGAAGCAGTTATGGCGCGTGTGGAAAACATGATTTACCAAGCTGGTGGGGTTGTCAAACTGATCACTCAAAGCTTGCGTGTGTCAGGCCACGGAAATGCGCGTGATTTGCAGCTGATGATCAATCTCTTGCAACCCAAGTATCTCTTCCCAATTCAAGGGGAATACCGCGAGTTGGATGCCCATGCTAAGGCTGCTATGGCAGTTGGGATGTTGCCAGAACGCATTTTCATCCCTAAAAAGGGAACCAGCATGGCCTATGAGAATGGAGACTTTGTCCCAGCTGGAGCGGTTTCGGCAGGGGATGTCTTGATTGATGGAAATGCCATCGGTGATGTTGGAAATGTAGTTCTTCGTGACCGTAAGGTCTTATCAGAGGACGGTATTTTCATCGTCGCAATCACCGTTAACCGTCGTGAGAAGAAAATTGTGGCCAAGGCTCGTGTTCACACGCGTGGATTTGTTTATCTCAAGAAGAGTCGCGATATTCTCCGTGAAAGTTCAGAATTGATTAATCAAACGGTAGAAGAATATCTTCAAGGAGATGACTTTGACTGGGCAGATCTTAAAGGGAAGGTTCGTGATAATCTGACCAAGTATCTCTTTGACCAAACCAAACGTCGTCCAGCTATTTTACCAGTAGTCATGGAAGCGAAATAATTGTTGAAATAAACGGAGAGAAAGTCGAATTTCGGCTTTTTCTTATAGAAAAATAGAGGAAAAATTATGGCAGTAATGAAAATCGAGTATTACTCACAAGTTTTGGATATGGAGTGGGGGGTGAATGTCCTCTATCCTGATGCCAATCGAGTGGAAGAACCAGATTGTAAAGACATTCCAGTCTTGTACCTCTTGCACGGGATGTCTGGCAATCATAATAGTTGGCTCAAGCGGACCAACGTAGAACGCTTACTTCGGGGGACTAATCTCATCGTCGTCATGCCCAATACCAGCAACGGTTGGTATACCGATACCCAATATGGTTTTGACTATTACACAGCTCTAGCAGAGGAATTGCCACAGGTTCTGAAACGCTTCTTCCCTAACATGACTAGTAAGCGTGAAAAGACCTTTATCGCTGGCCTCTCTATGGGAGGTTACGGCTGTTTCAAACTGGCTCTTGCTACAAATCGTTTTTCTCATGCAGCTAGTTTTTCAGGTGCTCTCAGCTTTCAAGATTTTTCTCCTGAAAGCCAAAATCTGGGGACACCAGCTTACTGGAGAGGTGTTTTTGGAGAGATTAAAGACTGGACAACTAGTCCTTATTCTCTTGAAAGTCTGGCTAAAAAATCGGATAAAAAGACCAAACTTTGGGCTTGGTGTGGCGAGCAGGATTTCTTGTACGAAGCCAATAATCTAGCAGTGAAAAATCTCAAAAAACTGGGCTTTGATGTGACCTATAGCCATAGTGCTGGAACTCACGAGTGGTACTACTGGGAAAAACAATTGGAACGGTTTCTAGCAACTCTGCCAATCGATTTCAAATTAGAAGAGAGATTGTCATAATTTAGCTTTCTT
The DNA here is from genome assembly GCF_963521255.1 of uncultured Streptococcus sp. Classification (GTDB taxonomy): domain Bacteria; phylum Bacillota; class Bacilli; order Lactobacillales; family Streptococcaceae; genus Streptococcus. The sequence continues at coordinate 97,549 of NZ_CAUQTU010000004.1, forward strand.
TCAGCTTGTTTTAGTAAAATAGACTTTATTTTCTAGAAAGGTGGAGAGACATGCGCTGGATTTTTCGTTTGATAGGGGCTTTTTTTTCTTTTATTTGGCGTTTGTTTTGGCGTCTGGTCTGGATAGTTGTGCTCTTATGTGCACTTGCTTTCGGACTTCTCTGGTATCTGAACGGGGATTTTCAAGGAGCGCTAAAGCAAGCAGAACGGTCAGTCAAGATTGGTAAACAAAGTATCGACCAATGGGAAAAAACAGGGCAACTGCCTAAGTTGAACCAGACAGATAGCCACCAACACTCTGAAGGAAGGTGGCCGCAGGCTTCTGCTCGTATTTACCTAGATCCGCAGATAGATTCACGCTTTCAAGAAGCTTATGTAGAAGCGATTCAGAATTGGAATCAAACTGGTGCCTTTAAGTTTGAACTGGTGACTGAGGCCAGCAAGGCAGATATCTTGGCTACGGAGATGAATGACGGAGGTACTCCTGTGGCAGGAGAGGCAGAAAGTCAGACCAATCTCTTGACGGGGCAATTCTTGTCTGTCACGGTACGGTTGAATCACTATTATCTGTCCAATCCTAACTATGGCTATTCCTATGAGCGTATTGTCCATACGGCAGAACATGAGTTGGGTCATGCGATTGGCTTGGATCATACAGATGAGAAGTCTGTCATGCAACCAGCAGGTTCCTTTTATGGTATCCAGGAAGAGGATGTTGCAAGACTTCGAAAATTATATGAGACCAATGAGTAGGGAACTATCTTTCCCTACTTTTTTGTTATAATGGAACTATGAATAACTTGATTAAATCAAAACTAGAGCTCCTGCCGACCAGCCCTGGTTGCTACATTCACAAGGATAAAAACGGTACCATTATCTATGTAGGAAAGGCTAAAAATCTGCGTAATCGCGTGAGGTCTTATTTCCGTGGAAGTCATGATACTAAGACAGAGGCTCTGGTATCTGAAATTGTGGATTTTGAATTTATTGTTACGGATTCCAATATTGAGGCACTTCTCCTAGAAATCAACCTGATCAAGGAAAATAAGCCTAAATACAATATCATGCTCAAGGATGATAAGTCTTATCCCTTTATTAAAATCACTAATGAGCGCTATCCTCGTTTGATTATTACCCGTCAGGTCAAAAAGGACGGCGGTCTCTACTTTGGACCTTATCCAGATGTGGGGGCAGCCAATGAAATCAAGCGGCTACTAGATCGGATTTTTCCTTTTCGAAAGTGTACGAATCCACCGTCTAAGGTCTGTTTTTACTACCATATCGGCCAATGCCTGGCCCACACCATATGTAATAAAGATGAGACCTATTTCAAGTCCATGGCTCAGGAGGTTTCTGATTTTCTAAAAGGGCAGGATGACAAAATCATCGATGATCTCAAGGGCAAGATGGCAACGGCAGCCCAAGCTATGGAATTTGAACGTGCAGCGGAATACCGTGACCTAATTCAGGCTATTGGAACGCTTCGAACCAAGCAACGGGTCATGGCTAAGGATCTCCAAAATCGGGATGTCTTTGGCTACTATGTGGACAAGGGATGGATGTGTGTTCAGGTTTTCTTTGTTCGTCAGGGCAAGTTAATTGAACGTGACGTCAATCTATTCCCCTACTACAATGATCCGGACGAGGATTTCTTAACCTATGTGGGACAATTCTATCAAGAAAAATCCCATCTAGTACCAAATGAAGTATTGATTCCGCAGAATATTGATGAAGAAGCCGTCAAGGCCTTGGTGGATACTAAGATTCTCAAACCTCAGCGTGGTGAGAAAAAACAACTGGTCAATCTAGCTATAAAGAATGCTCGAGTCAGTCTAGAGCAGAAGTTCAATCTGTTAGAAAAATCTGTCGAAAAGACACAAGGAGCTATTGAAAATCTAGGTCGTTTGCTCCAAATACCGACCCCAGTCCGTATTGAATCCTTCGATAACTCTAATATCATGGGGACCAGTCCTGTTTCAGCCATGGTTGTCTTTGTCAACGGAAAACCTAGTAAGAAGGATTACCGTAAGTATAAAATTAAGACCGTAGTCGGGCCAGACGACTATGCCAGTATGAGAGAAGTCATTCGCAGACGCTATGGTCGAGTACAGCGTGACGGTTTGACTCCTCCAGATTTGATTGTGATTGATGGGGGACAAGGTCAAGTCAATATCGCTAAGCAAGTCATACAAGAGGAACTGGGTTTGGATATTCCCATTGCAGGTCTGCAAAAGAATGATAAGCACCAAACCCATGAATTGCTCTTTGGAGATCCACTTGAGGTGGTGGAGTTGTCTCGCAATTCTCAAGAATTCTTTCTCCTCCAACGCATCCAAGATGAGGTGCACCGCTTTGCCATTACTTTCCACCGCCAACTGCGCTCCAAAAATTCCTTTTCATCACAATTGGATGGAATTGAAGGGCTGGGACCTAAACGTAAGCAAAATCTCATGAAGCATTTCAAGTCTTTGACCAAAATCAAGGAAGCTAGTGTGGATGAGATTGTCGAAGTTGGGGTGCCAAGAGCGGTTGCAGAGGCTGTGCAGAAGAAGTTGAATCCGCAGGAAGAAGTGGAATTGGCTCAAGTGGCGGAAGAAAGAGTAGAATACCAAACGGAAGGAAACCACAATGAAACATAAAATCGCAATTTTATCAGATATTCATGGCAATGCGACGGCGCTAGAAGCAGTGATTGCAGATGCTAAAAATCAAGGAGTCAATGAATACTGGCTTCTGGGAGATATTTTTCTTCCTGGTCCAGGTGCAAATGACTTAGTAGCCCTGCTAAAGGATATTCCTATCACAGCCAGTGTTCGAGGAAATTGGGATGATTGTGTCCTTGAGGCCTTGGATGGTGAATACGGTTTGGAAGACCCACAAGAAATCCAGTCAATGCGAATGACCCAGTTTTTGATGGAGCGGATGGATCCTGCAACGATTGTCTGGCTACGAAGCTTACCATTGCTGGAGAAGAAAGAAGTTGAGGGACTGCGCTTTTCTATCTCTCATAATTTACCTGACAAAAATTATGGAGGGGACCTACTGGTTGGGAATGATACAGATAAATTTGATCAACTGCTAGATGAGGAAACGGACGTAGCAGTCTATGGTCATGTCCACAAGCAGTTGCTTCGTTATGGCAGTCAAGGGCAACAAATCATCAATCCAGGGTCGATTGGCATGCCCTATTTTAATTGGGAGGCGTTAAAAAATCACCGTGCCCAGTATGCCGTGATAGAAGTTGAAGATGGGGACTTGGTAAATATCCTATTTCGTAAAGTCGCTTATGACTACGAAGCGGAGTTGGAATTGGCCAAGTCCAAGGGGCTTCCCTTTATCGAAATGTATGAAGAACTACGTCGTGAAGATAACTATCAGGGGCACAATCTGGAACTATTAGCAAGCTTAATAGAAAAGCATGGGTATGTAGAGGATGTGAAGAATTTTTTTGATTTTTTGTAAGAGTTTCCTAAAATAACCAATGCAAACTAAAAAAGCGCTTGGCTAGTCCAATCGCTTTTAGTATATCTTACTGTAACTGAGATTTATCTGGAAGATAAGAACCACCTAGATAGGTATTGCTAAGTTTTTCAAGGGTTCCATCTTGATAGAGTTCTTTGAGCGCTTTATCAAATTTCTCTTTAAACTCTTTTTGGTCGCTTGAGAAAACGATATAGTTGTTGGGGCTATCGGCAGAAGGTAAATCAACGACTGAGAGATCTAAGCCACGGTCCTTGATAATCTTTTGAACCGATACCTTGTCAAAAACTAGGAAATCAAATTCACCATTAGAGAGGTCTAAGATTCGTTTCCCGATATCCTCTCCAGAAAAAACAATAGTAGCGGGATTGTCAGTGTGTTTTTGATTCCAGTTATTGATGAATTGAGCGTTTGAAGTTCCGGTATCCTCTTGAGTTGTTTTGCCAGCGATTTGGTCAAGTGAAGTCAGAGGATTTTTCTTGTTGCTGACAAGGACGAGGGGATTATTTGAAATTGGAAGTGAGTAAAGGTATTTTTCAGCACGCTCTTTTGTGTAACTCAAGTTATTGGCTGCAGCCTGATAGTGACCAGAATCAAGTCCTGGGAAGATGCTCTCCCAAGCAGTTCTTTGGAATTGAATCTCGTAGTCGCTGAGTTTTTCATCCACTGCTTTCAGAACTTCGATATCGAAGCCTGTTAGATTTCCCTTGTCTTCGTAGTCAAATGGCGGCACATCACCAGCTGTAGCAACGACGATTGTCTTTTGAGAGCTGGTCTCTTTAGGTGTAGCTTGATTTCCACAGGCAACCAAAAATGGTAGGATGGCTAGTAATAGGCTAAATTTTTTCATAATATCTCCATTCAAATGTAAAGTCATCTGCTAGTTTATCAGAAACTTTCCCGATGAACCAATATATATTTTTTATGGCTGTAATAAAAAATCTTAATCATGAAAAATCTCTGCAAGCTCTTTCAAATTATGGTAGAATGGAAGCAGTAGAATTAGAAAAGGAAATCGATTATGAAATTTCTTGAATTAAATAAAAAACGTCATGCGACTAAGCAGTTCACTGATAAGCCGGTTGATCCAAAAGATGTGCGTACGGCTATCGAAATTGCAACCTTGGCCCCAAGTGCCCACAACAGCCAGCCTTGGAAATTTGTGGTTGTTCGTGAGAAAAATGCTGAATTGGCAAAGTTGGCTTACGGTTCTAACTTTGAACAGGTATCATCAGCACCTGTAACCATTACCCTCTTTACAGATACGGACTTAGCCAAACGTGCTCGTAAGATTGCCCGAGTTGGTGGTGCTAACAATTTCTCAGAAGAACAACTTCAATACTTCATGAAAAATTTGCCAGCTGAATTTGCGCGCTACAATGAACAACAAGTCAGCGACTACCTAGCCCTCAATGCAGGTTTGGTTGCCATGAACTTGATTCTCGCTCTTACAGACCAAGGAATTGGATCAAATATGATTCTTGGATTTGATAAATCAAAAGTCAACGAAGTTTTGGATATTGAAGACCGTTTCCGCCCAGAACTCTTGATTACGGTAGGTTACACAGACGAGAAATTGGAACCAAGCTACCGCTTGCCAGTAGATGAAATCATCGAGAAAAGATAGAAGGAAGATAATATGACAGCAATTGATTTTACAGCAGAAGTAGAAAAACGTAAAGAAGACCTCTTGGCTGACTTGTTTAGCCTTTTGGAAATCAACTCAGAACGTGATGATAGCAAGGTTGATGCTGAGCATCCATTTGGACCTGGGCCGGTAAAAGCCTTGGAGAAATTCCTTGAAATCGCAGACCGCGATGGCTACCCAACTAAAAATGTTGACAACTACGCAGGACATTTTGAGTTTGGTGATGGAGAAGAAGTTCTCGGAATCTTTGCCCATATGGATGTGGTGCCAGCTGGTAGCGGTTGGGACACAGATCCTTACACACCAACTATCAAAGATGGTCGCCTCTATGCGCGTGGGGCTTCAGATGACAAGGGTCCTACAACAGCTTGTTACTATGGTTTGAAAATCATCAAAGAATTGGGTCTTCCAACTTCTAAGAAAGTTCGTTTCATCGTCGGAACAGATGAAGAATCAGGCTGGGCAGACATGGACTACTACTTCGAGCACGTAGGACTTGCGAAACCAGACTTCGGTTTCTCTCCAGACGCTGAATTCCCAATCATCAACGGTGAAAAAGGAAACATCACAGAATATCTTCATTTTGCAGGTAAAAATACAGGCGCTGCCCATCTTCACAGCTTCACAGGTGGTTTGCGTGAAAACATGGTACCAGAATCAGCAACAGCAGTTATTTCAGGTGATTTGGCTGACTTGCAAGCTAAACTAGATGCCTTTGTTGCAGAACACAAACTTAGAGGAGAACTCCAAGAAGAAGCTGGACAATACAAGGTGACCATCATTGGTAAATCAGCCCACGGTGCTATGCCTGCTTCAGGTGTCAATGGTGCGACTTACCTAGCCCTCTTCCTTAGCCAGTTTGACTTTGCTGGTCCAGCTAAAGACTACCTTGACATCGCTGGTAAAATTCTCTTGAACGACCATGAGGGTGAAAATCTCAAGATTGCTCATGTGGATGAAAAGATGGGTGCTCTTTCTATGAATGCAGGCGTCTTCCGCTTTGATGAAACAAGTGCTGATAATACCATTGCCCTTAATATCCGCTATCCAAAAGGAACAAGTCCAGAACAAATCAAGTCAATTCTTGAAAACTTACCAGTTGCTTCTGTTAGCCTCTCTGAACACGGTCATACTCCTCACTATGTGCCAATGGAAGATCCACTTGTGCAAACCTTGTTGAATGTTTATGAAAAACAAACTGGCCTTAAAGGTCATGAGCAAGTCATCGGTGGTGGAACCTTTGGTCGCTTGCTAGAACGCGGAGTTGCCTACGGTGCCATGTTCCCAGACTCAATTGACACTATGCACCAAGCTAATGAATTTATCGCCTTGGATGATCTCTTCCGAGCAGCAGCAATCTATGCCGAAGCTATTTACGAATTGATCAAATAAAACGATAGAAGTCTGAGATTGTATGCTTAGACTTCTTTTTGGAGGAAAAGTCGATGTCTCAAATCGAAAGAATCAAGCAGGCTATCATGGCGGATCCGCAGAATGCTACCTATACAGAGCGTGGCATTGAGCCTCTCTTTGCAGCGCCAAAGACTGCTCGCATCAATATCATCGGTCAGGCACCTGGACTTAAAACGCAGGAGGCAGGCCTTTACTGGAAAGATAAAAGTGGTGACCGCTTGCGGGACTGGCTAGGTGTGGATGAAGATACCTTTTACAATTCAGGATATTTTGCTGTTTTGCCTATGGATTTCTACTTTCCAGGACATGGCAAGTCAGGTGATTTACCACCTCGTACAGGTTTTGCTGAAAAATGGCATCCTCAGCTCTTGCAAGAATTGCCAGATATTCAATTGACCCTCTTGATTGGGCAATATGCCCAGGCCTACTATTTAAAGGAGAAAATCAGTGGCAAGGTGACAGAACGGGTAAAACACTACCAGAACTACTTGCCAACCTATTTTCCACTAGTTCACCCCTCGCCACGAAATCAAATCTGGATGGCCAAAAATCCTTGGTTTGAGGCAGAAGTAGTGCCAGACTTGAAAAAAAGAATTGAAACCATTTTATAGTCAATGAAAATCAAAGAGCAAACTAGGAAGCTAGCCGCAGGCTGCTCAAAGTACAGCTTTGAGGTTGTGGATGGAACTGACGAAGTCAGCTCAAAACACAGTTTTGAGGTTGTGGATAGAACTGACGAAGTCAGTAACTATACCTACGGTAAGGCGACGCTGACGTGGTTGGAAGAGATTTTCGAAGAGTATTAGGAGAAAAAGAATGAAAGAAATTACCTTTGACGCATTTTACCAGCTTTACCAAAACGGTCAACTTTCTCTAGTGGACGTGAGAGAAGTGGATGAGTTTGAAGCTCTCCATTTAGAAGGTGCTCAGAATCTTCCTCTGAGTCAATTAGCTGATAGCTATGATCAGTTGGACAAGGACCAGTTGCATTATGTCATTTGTAAAGCTGGAATGAGATCAGCGCGTGCTTGCCAATTTTTAGCTGAACAAGGCTATGAGGTTATCAATGTTCAAGGTGGTATGACTGCCTTTGAAGAACTCTAGACGTAAGAATTTCTCCTACTTGGTGTGGTCTGGGTAGGAGAGTTTTATTTTTAGATAATTCATACTTTTTAGAATTTTAAAAACATTTAACATTTTGCCTCGTGTTGCTTTTTTCAGACTCCCAATCATGGTATACTAGGTCAGTATTTTATAAATATGAAGGAGATTTTCATGGCTAAAAAAGGTGCCCTAACAGGTTTGCTCCTGTTTGGAATATTTTTTGGTGCGGGAAACTTGATTTTTCCGCCTTCTCTAGGTGCTCTATCTGGAGAACATTTTCTTCCTGCCATCGCAGGTTTTGTATTTTCAGGTGTCGGTATCGCCGTCTTGACCCTTATTATTGGAACGCTAAATCCTAAAGGATACATTCATGAGATTTCGACAAAGATAGCGCCTTGGTTTGCGACTCTGTATCTTGTAGTTCTCTATTTGTCAATTGGTCCATTTTTTGCTATCCCACGTACTGCTACAACGGCTTACGAAGTAGGGATTAGCCCCCTTTTGTCGGATGCAAATAAAGGTCTAGGCTTGATTGTCTTTACCCTTCTTTACTTTGCAGCAGCGTATCTAATCTCGCTCAATCCATCAAAAATCTTAGACCGTATCGGTCGTATTTTAACACCAGTCTTTGCGATTTTGATTGTTATCTTGGTTGTCCTAGGAGCTATCAAATACGGTGGCACAAGTCCTCAAGCTGCTTCAGCTGCTTATCAAGCTTCTGCTTTTGGTACAGGTTTCCTCGAAGGCTACAATACCTTGGACGCCCTTGCTTCCGTTGCCTTTAGCGTAATCGCAGTTCAAACCTTGAAACAACTTGGATTTTCAAGTAAAAAAGAATATATTTCAACTATTTGGGTTGTTGGTATTGTTGTTGCCCTTGCTTTCAGCGCCCTTTACATCGGTTTAGGTTTCCTTGGAAATCATTTCCCAGTACCAGCTGAAGCGATGAAGGGTGGAACACCAGGTGTTTACATCTTGTCACAAGCCACTCAAGAAATCTTTGGCTCAACAGCTCAACTCTTCCTTGCAGCTATGGTTACCGTAACCTGCTTCACAACAACAGTTGGTTTGATTGTGTCTACAGCAGAGTTCTTTAATGAACGTTTCCCACAAATCAGCTACAAGGTTTATGCGACAGCCTTTACCTTGATTGGATTTGCTATTGCTAATTTGGGCCTTGGTGCGATTATCAAGTATTCAATCCCTGTACTGGTTATCTTGTACCCAATCACGATTGCCATTGTTATGATTGTCATTGTCAACAAATTTGTGGCTCTTTCAAAACCAGGTATGCAGTTGACAATTGCAGTCGTTACAGCTATTGCTATTGCAAGCGTACTAGGAAGCTCATTTAAGGTTGAGTTCCTTGCAAATCTTGTCAACGCTCTTCCTTTGGCTAAGGCATCTCTCCCATGGTTGGTGCCAGCTATTGTCGGAATCTTGCTCTCATTGGTTCTACCAAACAAGCAAGAAAGTGATGTTTTTGAAATGGAATAATCACTAATACTCTTCGAAAATCTCTTCAAACCGCGTCAACGTCGCCTTGTCGTATGTGTAGGATACTGACTATGTCAGTTCCATCTACAACCTCAAAACAGTGTTTTGAGCAACCTGCGGCTAGTTTCCTAGTTTGCTCTTTGATTTTCATTGAGTATAAAATCACTTTTGTGGCCAAGTCTACAGGAGTGATTTTCTTTTTTTATCCGATGATAAATGTGTTATAATAGGCATTAAAAGAGGTGAAGAAATGAATCAAACAGTAGCATATATCAAAGAACTAACAGCCATTGCATCGCCAACCGGCTTCACTCGTGAGATTTCAGACTATTTAGTCAAGACTCTAGAAGGTTTTGGCTACCAGCCGGTTCGCACAGCCAAGGGCGGTGTCAATGTAACCATCAAAGGTCAAAATGATGAGCAACACCGCTATGTGACTGCCCATGTGGATACGCTGGGTGCTATTGTCCGTGCTGTCAAATCAGACGGTCGTCTGAAACTGGATCGTATCGGTGGTTTTCCTTGGAATATGATTGAGGGAGAAAACTGTACTGTTCATGTGGCTAGCACAGGTCAAAAGGTATCGGGAACCATCCTTATCCACCAAACTTCTTGCCATGTCTATAAGGATGCAGGAACTGCAGAACGTACGCAAGACAATATGGAAGTGCGTTTGGATGCAAAAGTGACCAATGAAAAAGAAACTCGTTCTCTTGGTATTGAGGTTGGTGATTTTATCAGCTTTGACCCACGAACTGTCGTGACAGAGACAGGTTTTATCAAGTCTCGTCATTTGGATGATAAGGTCAGTGCAGCAATTTTGCTCAATCTCCTTCGTATTTATAAAGAAGAGAAGATTGAATTGCCCGTAACAACCCATTTTGCTTTTTCAGTCTTTGAAGAAGTAGGTCACGGTGCCAACTCTAATATCCCTGCTCAGGTAGTAGAATATCTGGCTGTGGATATGGGGGCTATGGGCGATGACCAGCAAACAGATGAGTACACAGTATCTATCTGTGTCAAGGATGCCTCAGGGCCTTATCACTATGACTTCCGTCAACATTTGGTCGCCTTGGCGAAAGAGCAAGATATTCCATTTAAGTTGGATATCTATCCATTTTATGGTTCGGACGCTTCAGCAGCCATGTCTGCAGGGGCAGAGGTTAAACATGCCCTTCTTGGTGCGGGTATCGAGTCTAGCCATTCTTATGAGCGTACCCATATTGACTCGGTGGTCGCAACGGAACGTATGGTTGATGCTTATCTTAAGAGTGAGTTGGTGGACTAATATGTGCCTTATATGTCAGAGAATTGAGCTCATCAAGAAGGGAGAAAATCCCTATTTTGTCAAAGAGTTGGAAACAGGCTATCTTGTCATTGGAGATCACCAGTATTTTGCAGGATATAGTCTTTTTCTAGCCAAAGAACATGTTACCGAATTGCACCATTTAGAAAAGGAAACGAAACTCCGTTTTCTAGAAGAAATGAGTATGGTCCAAGAGGCAGTTGCTAAGGCCTTTGCAGCTGAGAAAATGAATATCGAACTTCTAGGAAATGGCGATGCCCATCTTCATTGGCATCTGTTTCCTAGACGAACAGGTGATATGAACGGCCACGGTCTTAAAGGTCGTGGTCCAGTTTGGTGGGTTCCCTTTGAAGAAATGACCTCAGAAATCTGGAAAGCAAAACCAGATGAGATTAAAAAACTAGTTAAATGTTTATCGTCAGAACTAGATAAACTATTAGAAATAAAGGAGTAGAGATGAAAAAAAGATACCTTGTCTTGACAGCCTTGCTAGCCTTGAGTCTAGCAGCTTGTTCACAAGAAAAAGCAAAAACTGAAGATGGCGCAGCTAAGACAGAACAAACCGCCAAGACTGATGGAACAGTTGGCAGTAAATCTCAAGGAGCTACCCAGAAAAAAGCAGAAGTGGTCAACAAAGGAGACTATTACAGTATCCAAGGAAAATACGATGAAATCATCGTAGCCAATAAACACTATCCATTGTCTAAAGACTATAATCCAGGGGAAAACCCAATAGCCAAGGCAGAGTTGCTCAAACTTATCAAAGCTATGCAAGAGGCAGGTTTCCCAATCAGCGACCATTACAGTGGTTTTAGAAGTTATGAGACTCAGACTAAGCTCTATCAAGATTATGTCAACCAAGATGGGAAGGCGGCAGCTGACCGTTACTCTGCCCGTCCTGGCTATAGCGAACACCAAACAGGTTTGGCTTTTGATGTGATTAGCACAAATGGAGAATTGGTGACAGAAGAAAAAGCAGCTCAATGGCTCTTGGACCACGCTGCTGATTATGGCTTTGTTGTTCGTTATCTCAAAGGTAAGGAAAAAGAAACAGGCTATATGGCTGAAGAATGGCACCTTCGTTATGTTGGAAAAGAAGCCAAAGAAATTGCTGAGACTGGTCTTAGTTTAGAAGAATACTACGGCTTTGAAGGCGGAGATTATGTCGATTAAAAATAAACTTTTCTCTTGCAATTCTAGATAAATAGTGTATAATAGATGAGTATGTGTAAAGCATACTTGTGGGAGGTAAAAATCTTTAATTACCGCCAAAACCACAAAGGAGGATTTAAAAATGGCTAAAAAAGTCGAAAAACTTGTAAAATTGCAAATCCCTGCTGGTAAAGCTACACCAGCTCCACCAGTTGGACCTGCTCTTGGTCAAGCTGGTATCAACATCATGGGATTCACAAAAGAGTTCAACGCTCGTACAGCTGACCAAGCTGGTATGATCATTCCAGTTGTTATCTCAGTTTACGAAGATAAATCATTTACTTTCATCACTAAAACACCACCAGCTGCTGTTCTTTTGAAAAAAGCTGCAGGTGTTGAAAAAGGATCAGGTACACCTAACAAAACTAAAGTTGCTACAGTTACTCGTGCGCAAGTACAAGAAATTGCAGAAACTAAGATGCCAGATTTGAACGCAGCAAACGTAGAGTCTGCAATGCGTATGATCGAAGGTACTGCTCGTTCTATGGGATTCACTGTTGTTGACTAATCAATAACATAGTAGAAAATCTCACAGCAGTCTATGAGTTACTTTTCATACTAGGCAAGTGACTGAGGCTTGTACTTGAGTACAGCAAGGGAGCTTAACGAAGTAGAAAAAGAATCTAATAGACTGAAAACCCGCAAGACTTCATCATTTCGAGAAGTGACGTGGGAGATGAAAATCGATTGAACCACTTACAAGGAGAATAGAAAATGGCTAAAAAAAGCAAACAACTTCGTGCTGCTCTTGAGAAAATCGACAGCACAAAAGCATACAGCGTAGAAGAAGCTGTAGCACTTGCAAAAGAAACTAACTTTGCAAAATTTGACGCAACTGTAGAAGTTGCTTACAACTTGAACATCGACGTTAAAAAAGCTGACCAACAAATCCGTGGAGCAATGGTATTGCCAAACGGTACTGGTAAAACTTCACGCGTTCTTGTTTTCGCACGTGGTGCAAAAGCTGAAGAAGCAAAAGCTGCAGGTGCAGACTTTGTTGGTGAAGATGACCTTGTTGCTAAAATCAACGACGGTTGGTTGGACTTCGACGTAGTTATCGCTACACCTGACATGATGGCTCTTGTTGGACGTCTTGGACGTGTCCTTGGACCACGTAACTTGATGCCAAACCCTAAAACTGGTACTGTAACAATGGATGTTGCTAAAGCAGTTGAAGAGTCTAAAGGTGGTAAAATCACTTACCGTGCTGACCGTGCAGGTAACGTTCAAGCAATCATCGGTAAAGTATCATTTGAAGCTGAAAAATTGGTTGAAAACTTCAAAGCTTTCAACGAAACAATCCAAAAAGCAAAACCAGCTACAGCTAAAGGAACTTACGTAACAAACTTGACTATTACAACTACTCAAGGTGTTGGTATCAAAGTTGACGTAAACTCACTTTAATCAGTAGTTTATAAACAAAGACGAGTACGAGAGTGCTCGTTTTTTTGGATACGACGAGCATGTCGTTCATCTGAGATGCAACTCCTCTTTGAGGACTATCTACTAGTGAACCTATATGAGTAAACTACGTGAGCAATTGAATTTGAACTAGAGAGATGGCTAATAGATTTATGCTATAGTCATGGAAGACTATATGTTTTTGATTCTAGTTTATCAAATAATAGATTAGAATTGTCAGATAATATAATTTTATGTTATAATGAAGAAAAAAACAGAGGTGTTCAAATGTCAGAAGCAGGTCATAAGTTTTTAGCGAAACTAGGGAAAAAACGCTTACGTCCAGGTGGAAAACGTGCCACAGATTGGCTAATTGCGGAAGGAGAATTTTCAAAAGAAAAGAGAATACTAGAGGTTGCGTGTAATAGGGGAACTACAGCAATTGAGTTGGCACAGCGTTTTGGTTGTAAGATAACTGCTGTTGATATGGATGGACAAGCTTTAGAAGTGGCTAAAAAATCTGCTGCAACGGCAGGTGTTGGGCATCTAATCAGATTTGAAAGAGCAAATGCAATGAAACTTCCTTATGAAGATGCTAGTTTTGATATTGTTATAAATGAGGCTATGCTGACTATGCAAGCTGATCAAGCTAAGAAAAAATGTGTAATGGAGTATCTAAGGGTTTTAAAACCTGGAGGTATTCTCTTGACACATGATGTGCTTCTTAAGGAAGCTAAAGAGTCTGTCAGACAGGAATTGTCACAAGCAATTCATGTAAATGTAGGTCCTTTAACCCAAGATGGTTGGGAGCAAGTGATGATAGAATCAGGTTATTGTGATGTGAAAGTATTGACTGGTGAAATGACATTAATGAAATTATCAGGTATGATTTATGACGAAGGTTGGCTAGGAACTTTGAAAATTTGTGTAAATGCTTGTAAAAAGGAGAATAGAAAGCAGTTTTTAACGATGTATAAAATGTTTGCTAAGAATAAAAAGAAATTGGGATTTATTGCGATGGCTAGTCATAAAAGGTCAAATCCTTAGATAATTATTGAAGTTAACTTTTCCTTTTTTCTTTCTTAAAAATATGCTATAATAGAGAGTAAAAAATTTGAAAGAAAGAAAAAGATGAATTTAAAAGATTACATTGCAACAATTGAAAATTATCCAAAGGAAGGCATCACCTTCCGTGATATCAGTCCTTTGATGGCTGATGGAAATGCTTATAGCTACGCTGTTCGTGAAATTGTTCAGTATGCTACTGACAAGAAAATTGACATGGTTGTAGGACCTGAGGCTCGTGGCTTTATCGTGGGTTGTCCTGTTGCTTTTGAGTTGGGAATTGGTTTTGCACCTGTTCGTAAGCCAGGAAAATTGCCGCGCGAAGTTATTTCTGCGGACTATGAAAAAGAGTATGGTGTTGATACCTTGACAATGCACGCAGATGCCATCAAGCCAGGTCAACGTGTTCTTATCGTAGATGACCTCTTGGCAACAGGTGGAACTGTTAAGGCAACTATTGAGATGATTGAAAAACTTGGTGGTGTTGTAGCAGGTTGTGCCTTCCTTGTTGAATTGGATGAATTGAACGGCCGTGAAAAAATCGGTGACTACGACTACAAAGTTTTGATGCATTATTAATGAAAAACAGTCCCTAGGGCTGTTTTCTCTACATTAGGATATAAAAATAGACTATAGCTAGTTAGAGAAAAACTATAATTGAAAACTATATCTTCTTACAGTATAATAAAGGAAACGAGTGTTTGAGTTTTAGTTTCATACTCAATGAAAATCAAAGAGCAAACTAGGAAACTAGCCGCAGGCTGCTCAAAGTACATCTTTGAGGTTGCAGATAAAACTGACGAAGTCAGTAACCATATCTACGGCAAGGCAACGTTGACGCGGTTTGAAGAGATTTTCGAAGAGTTTCAAACACAAGCAATTATTCCTGAAAGAGTACAGTTAGGAGAGGGTTATGCCGATTCGAATTGATAAAAAATTACCAGCTGTTGAGATTTTACGGACAGAGAATATCTTTGTCATGGATGATCAACGTGCGGCCCACCAAGATATCCGTCCCTTGAAGATTTTAATTTTAAATCTTATGCCACAGAAAATGGTGACAGAGACTCAGTTATTGCGCCATTTGGCCAATACACCCCTACAACTGGACATTGATTTTCTCTATATGGAGAGCCATCGTTCTAAAACAACTCGTTCAGAACACATGGAGACCTTCTATAAAACTTTTCCAGAAGTCAAGGATGAGTATTTTGATGGGATGATTATCACAGGGGCTCCAGTTGAGCATTTACCATTTGAGGAAGTGGACTATTGGGAGGAATTCAGTCAGGTTCTTGAGTGGTCTAAGAACCATGTCTATTCGACGCTTCATATCTGTTGGGGTGCTCAGGCGGGGCTTTATCTGCGTTATGGAGTGGAAAAATACCAGATGGACAGTAAGTTATCAGGGATTTATCCTCAGGACACTTTAAAGGAAGGGCACCTTCTCTTTAGAGGCTTTGACGATAGCTACGTATCCCCTCATTCACGGCACACAGAGATTTCTAAGGAAGAGATTCTGAATAAGACCAATCTCGAAATATTGTCCGAAGGGTCGCAGGTTGGGGTTTCGATTTTGGCCAGTCGTGATTTACGAGAAATTTATAGTTTTGGGCATTTGGAATATGACCGTGATACCTTGGCAAAAGAGTATTTTCGAGACCGTGATGCAGGGTTGGATCCTCATATTCCAGAAAATTACTTTAAGGATGATGATGTCAGCCAGACACCTTGTCTTTGTTGGTCTTCATCAGCAGCCCTCTTTTTCAGTAACTGGGTAAACTATGCGGTCTATCAGGAAACCCCTTTTGACTGGAGAAAAATAGAAGATGATGCATCCGCATTTGGGTATTTATAAGAGGAATTATGACATATTTAGACGCTTTTAAATCAGGGAACTTGGTTTTACCGAGTGCCCTGCTCTTGCATTTTAAGGAACTCTTTCCTTCCAGCGATGATTTTCTAGTCTGGCAATTTTTCTATTTGCAAAATACGACAGGCTTGGAAGAAATGTCACCAAGCCAGATTGCTGACAGGATTGGCAAGGAAATTTCAGATGTCAATCAAGCTATTTCCAATCTGACGGAGAGGGGACTCCTTCAGTATCGAACGATCGAATTGAATGGCGAAATTGAATTGCTCTTTGATGCCAGTCTAGCCTTGGAACGTTTGGATGACTTGCTTGGAGCTAGTGCTTCGAGTTCAGACCAGTTGACACCTCAAAACCAGCTTAAGGCTTTGGTAGAAACCTTCCAGCAGGAGTTGGGACGCTTGTTGACGCCTTTTGAGATTGAAGATTTGACTAAGACCCTTAAGGAAGATGGAACCAGTGCTGATTTGATTAAGGAAGCTCTTCGTGAAGCTGTTTTAAATGGAAAAGCAAACTGGAAGTACATTCAGGCAATTTTGAGAAATTGGCGCCATGAAGGTATTAAAAGTGTGGCTCAAATTGAGACCAAGCGGGCAGAGAGAGAAGCAAGCAATCCTCAGTTGACACAGGTATCTGCGGATTTCAGAAATGCTATGGATCTCTGGAAGGATTAATCCATGTCAGCAGGCTTGAAATCCAAGTAAGATTTGCAAGCTGTGTTTAATTGTGATAAAATAAATAGAAAATAAATTGAAAAAAGAGGTATGTGAAATGTCACGTAAACCATTTATCGCTGGTAACTGGAAAATGAACAAAAATCCAGAAGAAGCTAAAGCATTCGTTGAAGCAGTTGCATCAAAACTTCCTTCATCAGACCTTGTTGAAGCAGGTATCGCAGCTCCAGCTCTTGATTTGACAGCTGTTCTTGCTGCTGCTAAAGGTTCAAACCTTAAAGTTGCTGCTCAAAACTGCTACTTTGAAAATGCAGGTGCTTTCACTGGTGAAACTAGCCCACAAGTTTTGAAAGAAATCGGTACTGACTACGTTGTTATCGGTCACTCAGAACGCCGTGACTACTTCCATGAAACTGACGAAGATATTAACAAAAAAGCAAAAGCAATCTTTGCAAACGGTATGCTTCCAATCATCTGTTGTGGTGAGTCACTTGAAACTTACGAAGCTGGTAAAGCTGCTGAGTTTGTAGGTGCTCAAGTATCTGCTGCATTGGCTGGTTTGACTGCTGAACAAGTTGCTGCATCAGTTATCGCTTATGAGCCAATCTGGGCTATCGGTACTGGTAAATCAGCTTCACAAGACGACGCACAAAAAATGTGTAAAGTTGTTCGTGACGTTGTATCTGCTGACTTTGGTCAAGAAGTTGCGGATAAAGTTCGTGTTCAATACGGTGGTTCTGTTAAACCTGAAAACGTTGCTTCATACATGGCTTGTCCAGACGTTGACGGTGCCCTTGTAGGTGGTGCGTCACTTGAAGCAGAAAGCTTCTTGGCTTTGCTTGACTTTGTAAAATAATCAGTAGCAAAAGCTAGGTGGAACAGCATTGAGATGTCTGTTCCATTTTTTATAGGAGAGGAAAGATTGAAAACAAAGATTGGAAAAATTGGATTAGCAAGTATCTTTTTACTAGGCTTGGCAGTTAGTCATGTTGCTGCAAATGAAACTGAAGCTTCAAAAACTTCGCAGGATACAAGGACAGTTTCAAGTAGTTCAGAGCAAAATCAGTCTTCTAATAAAACTCAAACGAGCGAAGGAGTAAAGACCAATGCTTCTGCCCACTGGGATGGGGATTATTATGTAAAGGCTGATGGTTCCAAAGCCAAGAGTGAGTGGATTTTTGATAACTACTATAAGGCTTGGTTTTATATTAAGTCAGACGGACGTTATGCTCAAAACGAGTGGCAGGGCAATTACTACCTGAAATCAGGTGGTTATATGGCCAAAAATGAATGGGTTTATGATAATGCCTATAAGAACTGGTTTTACCTGAAGTCCGATGGTTCTTATGCTAACCAGGAATGGCACTCTGTTGGAGGTAAATGGTACTATTTCAAGAAGTGGGGCTATATGGCTAAAAGCCAATGGCAGGGAAGTTATTTCCTAAATGCTCAAGGTGCCATGATGCAAAATGAATGGCTCTATGATCCAGCCTATTCGTCTTACTTCTATCTCAAGTCTGATGGCTCTTATGCTAATCAAGAGTGGCAAAAGGTAGACGGAAAGTGGTACTATTTCAAGAAGTGGGGTTACATGGCTAAAGATGAGTGGCAGGGTAACTACTATTTGACAGAAAGTGGTGCTATGGCGACTGGTGAATTAGTCATGAATGATGCTCGCTATATTTTTTCTGACTCAGGTGAGTTAAAAGAAAAGAAAGACCTGAATGTTGGCTGGGTTCATCGAAATGATAGACGTTATTTCTTTAACCATCGTGAAGAACAAGTTGGGACTGATCAAGTTAAAAAGGTTATCGATGTTAGCGAGCACAATGGTCGTATCAGTGACTGGAAGAAAGTCATCGATGATAATGGAGTAGATGGTGTTATTGTTCGTTTGGGTTATAGTGGTGTAGAAGATAAAGAACTGGCTTATAATATTCAAGAACTTAATCGTTTGGGTATTCCTTATGGTGTCTATCTTTACACCTATGCAGAAAATGAGACCGATGCTGAGAATGATGCCAATCAGACTATTGAACTCTTGAAAAAATACAAGATGAACCTGTCTTATCCTATCTACTACGATGTTGAGAACTGGGAATATGTAAATAAGACCAAGAGAGCTCCAAGTGATACTGGAACTTGGGTCAAGATTATCAACAAGTATATGACAACAATGAGGCAGGCTGGTTATCAAAATGTGAAAGTTTATAGTTATCGTCAACTCTTGCAAACTCGTTTGAATCATCCAGATATTTTACAACATGTCAACTGGGTTGCAGCCTATACGGATGCGCTTGATTGGAATAATCCTCACTATTCAGGTGAAAAAGGATGGCAATATACTTCATCTGAATACTTAAAAGGAATTCGTGGACGTGTTGATGTCAGCGTTTGGTATTAAGATATAATACTCTTCGAAAATCTCTTCAAACTACGTTAGCTCTATCTGCAACCTCAAAACAGTATTTTGAGCAACCTGTGGCTAGTTTTCTAGTTTGCTCTTTGATTTTCATTGAGTATAAGTTTGAGAAAGGAGTGTGCAAGAAAATTGCATCCTCTTTTTCTTTGCTTTACTGAAGAAAAGGGACATGAAATTGAATCAAAAAAACTCTACAGAATTCTTAAATTATCAGTCTATTGCAACTTTTCTCATGTGAGTCTTTTGGCTTGCTATTGGTTTTTATTAGTAGTATACTAAGGTAGTAATCATTAAGAAGTGGTTACAAAAAATAATGAATGAGGTAAAAACAATGGTAGAATTGAAAAAAGAAGCAGTAAAAGACGTAACATCATTAACAAAAGCAGCACCAGTAGCATTGGCAAAGACAAAGGAAGTCTTGAATCAAGCTGTTGCTGATTTGTACGTAGCCCACGTTGCTTTGCACCAAGTACACTGGTACATGCGTGGTCGTGGTTTCCTTGTATGGCATCCAAAAATGGATGAGTACATGGATGCTCTTGATGGTCAATTGGATGAAATCAGCGAGCGCTTGATTACACTTGGAGGAAGCCCATTCTCTACATTGACAGAGTTCCTTCAACACAGTGAAATCGAAGAAGAAGAAGGAGAATTCCGTAACGTTGAAGAAAGCTTGGAACGTGTTCTAGCTATTTATCGCTACCTCATCACTCTTTTCCAAAAAGCCTTGGATGTGACTGACGAAGAAGGCGATGATGTTACAAACGATATCTTTGTTGGTGCTAAGGCTGAACTTGAGAAAACAGTTTGGATGATTGCGGCAGAACTTGGACAAGCACCTGGTTTGTAAGAAATAGAATAATCATATAAAAATCTGTAGGATGAATCTTACAGATTTTTTCTATTCTGTAAGCTATTCCAAACCAGTCTTTTTTCGAGTTTTTTGATAAAATAGTACTATCAATGAAAAGGATGGAAGCATGACTAAGAAAATCGTAGCTATTTGGGCCCAGGATGAAGAGGGTGTGATTGGTAAGGACAATCGTCTGCCTTGGCATTTGCCAGCAGAACTGCAACACTTCAAAGAAACAACTCTTAATCATGCTATCTTGATGGGGCGTGTGACCTTTGATGGAATGGGGCGTCGCTTGCTTCCAAAACGGGAGACCTTGATTTTGACGCGTAATTCTGAAGAAAAGATAGACGGGGTTGCTACTTTTCACGATATCCAGTCTGTCTTGGACTGGTATCAGGCTCAAGACAAGAATCTTTATATTCTCGGTGGGAAGCAAATTTTTCAGGCTTTTGAACCCTATCTTGATGAAGTTATTGTGACTCAAATTCATGCTCGGGTGGAGGGAGATACCTATTTCCCTGAGGAGTTTGACTTATCTCTTTTTGAGACAGTTTCAAGCAAATCCTTTACCAAAGATGAGAAAAATCCTTATGATTTTACCATCCAATACCGCAAGAGAAAGGAAGTCTAATGGAACGTAGTATATTTGGTTTTTTCACAGCCATGCTGTGTTTGGTCTGCTTGCTTGCAGGAGCACAGGCTTTTCGTAAAAAGCGCTATGGACTTTCTGTCCTGCTCTGGTTAAATGCCTTTACCAATTTGGTCAATAGTATCCATGCTTTTTACATGACCTTATTTTAGATAGAATGACAGTATAGAATAGAACGGAAGGAAATCATGCCTACAACTAGGAATAATGATATGATGGTTTATTGCTCATTTTGTGGCAAAAGCCAAGAAGAAGTACAAAAAATAATCGCTGGCAACAACGCCTTTATCTGTAATGAATGTGTGGAGTTAGCCCAGGAAATCATTCGAGAGGAGTTGGCAGAAGAAGTCTTGGCAGACTTGTCTGAAGTTCCAAAACCAATCGAACTCCTCCATATCTTGAACCACTACGTAATCGGTCAAGATCGTGCCAAGCGTGCCTTGGCAGTAGCTGTTTACAACCACTACAAACGCATCAATTTTCACGATACACGCGAAGAATCAGAAGATGTGGATTTGCAGAAATCAAACATCTTAATGATTGGCCCAACTGGTTCAGGGAAAACATTCCTTGCCCAGACCTTGGCTAAGAGCTTGAATGTGCCTTTTGCGATTGCGGATGCAACAGCTCTTACTGAGGCTGGTTATGTGGGTGAGGATGTGGAAAATATCCTCCTCAAACTCTTGCAGGCTGCTGACTTTAACATTGAACGTGCAGAGCGTGGCATTATCTACGTGGATGAAATTGACAAGATTGCTAAGAAAAGCGAGAATGTCTCTATCACACGTGATGTTTCTGGTGAAGGAGTGCAACAAGCCCTTCTCAAGATTATCGAGGGAACCGTTGCTAGCGTGCCACCTCAAGGTGGACGTAAACATCCACAACAAGAGATGATTCAAGTGGATACCAAAAATATTCTCTTCATCGTGGGTGGTGCCTTTGATGGTATTGAAGAAATCGTCAAACAACGTCTGGGTGAAAAAGTCATCGGATTTGGTCAAAACAATAAAGCGATTGATGAAAATAGCTCTTACATGCAAGAAATCATCGCAGAAGATATTCAAAAATTTGGTATTATCCCTGAGCTGATTGGACGCTTGCCTGTCTTTGCAGCTCTGGAGCAATTGACAGTGGATGACTTGGTTCGTATCTTGAAAGAGCCAAGAAATGCCTTGGTCAAACAATATCAAACCTTGTTATCTTATGACGATGTTGAGTTGGAATTTGACGACGAAGCCCTTCAAGAAATCGCCAATAAGGCTATCGAACGTAAGACAGGGGCGCGAGGACTTCGCTCGATTATCGAAGAAACCATGCTAGATGTTATGTTTGAAGTACCGAGTCAGGAAAATGTGAAATTGGTTCGCATCACAAAAGAAGCTGTCGATGGAACGGATAAACCAATCCTAGAGACAGCCTAGAGGTGATTATGGAACTTAATACACACAATGCTGAAATCTTGCTCAGTGCGGCCAATAAATCCCACTATCCGCAGGATGAACTACCAGAGATTGCCCTAGCAGGGCGTTCAAATGTTGGCAAGTCTAGTTTTATCAACACTATGCTGAACCGCAAGAATCTAGCGAGAACTTCAGGGAAACCTGGTAAAACTCAGCTTCTCAACTTCTTTAATATCGATGACAAGATGCGTTTTGTGGATGTGCCTGGTTATGGCTATGCCCGTGTTTCCAAAAAGGAACGTGAAAAGTGGGGGCGCATGATTGAGGAGTATCTGACAACTCGAGAAAATCTCCGTGCAGTAGTCAGTTTGGTGGATCTCCGCCATGACCCGTCAGCAGATGATGTCCAGATGTACGAATTTCTCAAGTATTACGAGATTCCGGTTATCATCGTTGCGACCAAGGCGGACAAGATTCCTCGTGGTAAATGGAACAAGCACGAATCAGCAATCAAGAAGAAATTAAATTTTGACCCAAGTGATGATTTCATTCTCTTTTCATCTGTCAGCAAGGCAGGGATGGACCAAGCTTGGGATGCAATCTTAGAAAAATTGTGAGGTAAAGAAAATGGCAAAAATAATTCATACAGATAAAGCTCCAAAGGCTATTGGACCATATGTTCAAGGAAAAATCGTTGGCAACCTTTTGTTTGCTAGTGGTCAAGTTCCTCTCTCTCCTGAAACTGGGGAAATCGTTGGAGAAACCATCCAAGAACAGACAGAACAAGTCTTGAAAAATATTGGTGCTATTTTGGCAGAAGCAGGAACAGATTTTGACCATGTTGTCAAAACAACTTGCTTCTTGAGCGATATGAACGACTTTGTTCCTTTTAACGAGGTTTACCAAACGGCCTTTAAAGAGGAATTTCCAGCTCGTTCAGCTGTGGAGGTAGCTCGTCTTCCTCGTGATGTAAAAGTCGAAATCGAAGTCATCGCAGAGATTGGATAAGCTAGTTGAAGTTTGGTTCTGCCAAACTTCTTTTGATATAAGGAGAAAAAGATGACAAAGAAACAACTTCACTTGGTGATTGTGACAGGGATGAGTGGGGCAGGGAAAACAGTTGCCATTCAGTCCTTCGAAGATTTGGGTTATTTTACTATTGATAATATGCCGCCAGCCCTCTTGCCTAAGTTTTTGCAGTTGGTGGAAACAAAGGAAGACGACCATAAGTTGGCCTTGGTAGTAGATATGCGTAGCCGTTCTTTCTTCTCGGAGATTCAAGCTGTTTTGGATGAGTTGGAAAACAAGGAAGAACTGGACTTTAAAATTCTCTTTTTGGATGCAGCTGATAAGGAATTGGTTGCTCGTTACAAGGAAACCAGACGGAGTCACCCATTAGCAGCAGATGGACGGATTTTGGATGGAATCAAGCTGGAACGTGAACTCTTGGCGCCTTTGAAAAATATGAGTCAAAATGTGGTGGATACGACAGAACTCACTCCACGTGAGCTACGTAAAACCATTGCAGAGCAGTTTTCAGATCAAGAACAAGCCCAGTCTTTCCGTATCGAAGTCATGTCTTTTGGCTTTAAATATGGAATCCCGATTGATGCGGACTTGGTCTTTGATGTCCGTTTTTTACCAAATCCCTACTACCAACCAGAACTGAGAAACCAAACGGGTGTGGATGAACCAGTTTATGACTATGTCATGAATCATCCTGAGTCAGAAGATTTCTATCAACATTTGTTGGCCTTGATTGAGCCGATTTTGCCAAGTTACCAAAAGGAAGGGAAGTCTGTTTTGACTATTGCCATGGGCTGTACGGGTGGACAACACCGTAGTGTGGCCTTTGCTAAACGCTTGGCGCAGGACTTATCCAAGACTTGGCCTGTTAATGAAGGGCATCGTGATAAAGACCGAAGAAAGGAAACGGTAAACCGTTCATGAGAAAACCAAAGATAACGGTGATTGGTGGAGGGACTGGGATCCCTGTCATTCTTAAGAGTCTGCGGGAAAAAGATGTGGAAATCGCAGCTATCGTAACGGTGGCAGATGATGGTGGTTCTTCAGGTGAACTCCGAAAAAATATGCAACAATTGACACCGCCAGGTGATCTTCGCAATGTCCTTGTGGCCATGTCGGATATGCCTAAGTTTTATGAGAAAGTCTTTCAGTATCGCTTTTCTGAAGATGCAGGAGCCTTTGCTGGCCATCCATTGGGAAATCTCATTATCGCTGGTCTGTCAGAAATGCAGGGTTCGACCTATAATGCCATGCAGTTATTGAGCAAATTTTTCCATACAACAGGGAAGATTTATCCTTCCAGTGACCATCCTTTGACCCTGCACGCAGTCTTTCAGGATGGGACAGAAGTAGCTGGAGAGAGCCATATTGCAGACCATCCAGGCATGATTGAACATGTCTATGTGACCAATACCCTCAACGATGATACGCCTCTTGCTAGCCGTCGAGTAGTGCAGACCATTCTTGAAAGTGACATGATTGTCCTCGGGCCTGGTTCCCTCTTTACCTCGATTTTACCCAATATCGTGATTAAGGAAATCGGGCAGGCGCTTTTGGAAACCAAGGCAGAAATCGCCTATGTCTGCAATATCATGACCCAACGTGGGGAGACAGAACACTTTACAGATAGTGACCACGTGGAAGTCTTGCATCGTCACCTTGGCCGACCTTTTATCGATACTGTCTTGGTGAATATCGAAAAAGTGCCTCAGGAATACATGAATTCCAACCGCTTTGATGAATACTTGGTGCAGGTGGAACATGATTTTGTAGGTCTTTGTAAGCAAGTTCCGCGCGTGATTTCATCTAACTTCCTTCGTCTGGAAAATGGGGGTGCCTTCCACGATGGGGATTTGATTGTGGACGAGTTGATGCGGATTATACAGGTAAGAAAATGAGTTTCACAGTAGCAGTAAAAGAAGAAATCCTAGGTCAGCACCATCTGAGCCGGCATGAATTGTCTGCCATTATCAAGATGTCTGGCAGCATCGGTCTCTCGACCTCGGGCCTGACCTTGTCTGTCGTGACAGAAAATGCTAAATTGGCTCGTCACCTCTATGAGTCCTTTCTCCATTTCTACGAAATCAAATCAGAAATTCGTCACCACCAGAGGAGCAATCTTCGCAAGAATCGCGTCTACACCGTTTTTACTGATGAAAAGGTGCAGGACTTGTTGAGTGATTTGCACTTGGCAGACTCCTTTTTTGGTCTGGAAACAGGTATTGACGAGGAGATTTTATCAGACGAGGAAGCAGGTCGTGCTTATCTATGTGGCGCTTTCTTGGCAAATGGAAGCATTCGTGACCCTGAGTCAGGCAAGTATCAGTTGGAAATCAGTTCTGTTTATCTGGACCACGCGCAAGGGATTGCCTCACTTCTCCAGCAGTTTTTACTGGATGCCAAGGTGTTTGAGCGTAAGAAGGGGGCTGTAACCTATCTCCAGCGTGCTGAAGATATTATGGACTTCTTGATTATCATCGGAGCCATGCAGGCGCGTGATGATTTTGAGAGGGTTAAGATTTTACGAGAAACCCGTAATGACCTCAATCGAGCCAACAATGCTGAAACGGCTAATATCGCTCGGACAGTTTCTGCCAGTATGAAGACTATCAACAATATCAGCAAAATCAAAGATATCATGGGATTAGAGAATTTGCCAGTAGATTTGCAGGAAGTGGCGCAACTGAGGATTCAACACCCAGACTACTCTATCCAGCAGTTGGCAGATAGCCTCAGCACCCCTCTGACCAAAAGTGGTGTCAACCACAGACTCAGAAAAATAAACAAGATAGCGGAAGAATTATAACGATATAAAGCAACCCCTTGAATTATCAATATCTTCAAGGGGTTTTGTTGTGTTGTGAAATCGAAAAGGGGCAACCA
Source organism: uncultured Streptococcus sp. (assembly GCF_963521255.1). Classification (GTDB taxonomy): domain Bacteria; phylum Bacillota; class Bacilli; order Lactobacillales; family Streptococcaceae; genus Streptococcus. Next base: position 123,454 of record NZ_CAUQTU010000004.1, read on the forward strand.
AGGGGCAGAATTAAAAAATAGTATCTAATTTACTGACCAGTTTATCCTCCATATCCTCAGTAGTATGAGAATAGATTTCCAAAGTCATTTTTGCATTTGAGTGTCCAACTCGATTCATTATTGATTTTATTGGAAGGCCAGACTCTGCTAAAAACGAAATATGAGAATGCCTAAAAATATGGCTAGATAAGTTTTTTTCTATTTTAGCCTGTTTTCCATATTTTTTTAATATCTGTATGAAGCAAGCTATTGTTGTAGGTTGATTCCATTTTTCAAAACAGAAAATATAATCATCGCTTGACAATGGCTGGAAACGTTCGCTAAGTCGTACTATTTGTCTTTGAATGGCTTCTATGACACTCTCTGATACTTTGATTGTCCGTATTGAATTTGTAGTCTTTGGTAGCGTCTTGATTTTGTTTACTGAATCAAAATTACCTGTGATCTCAATTTTGTTGTTTTCGAAGTCTATATTCTTCAGTTGTAAGGCAGTTAACTCACCATATCTCATACCAGTTAATGCCAGCACAAGAACCATATCAGCGTACTTTTGGTGATATTCTCGACGATTAAGGACATCGATAAGTGCTTTTATTTCTTGCATGGTGAGAAAGTTGTTACGCTTTTTTTCCAGTTCTTCTAAAGTCTTTGGTTTTTAAGGAATCGTAGTATAATCGACCTCGTTGTTTTCAATGTAAGAGTATTGAACAGCGTAATTAAAGATACCTCTGAGCCTATGCCGTACTTTTTTAGCTGTAATATATCCGTTGCTTTCAATAATTTTTTCAATAGCCTCTTGAAGAAAACGCCTGTCAAGATTAGCAAGTATGGTATCGGATGGTATGACTTCCTTCATCTTCTTATCAACTGATTTACAATTATGTTTTGTTGATTCCTTTACTGTTTGCGCCCATGATTTATAGAAAAGGTTATAGATTTCTTCAAATGTAATGCTTTCTACTTGTTTTGTGCTGAGTTTTTTATTTATCTTCTCTTGCAACAAGATAGCGGCTTGATTTCTTGCTTGTGGAGTTTTCTTCTCCATGGTTACTGAAACTTTTTTTAATTTCTCAGTATATGGATCTTTATATCTCTCAAAAAATTTATATTTGCCGTTTGGTAATTCTTCCATCCACATTGCGTTTACCTCACTTTTTGGTTAAAATGGGTATAGTAAAGAGGGCTTTTTAATGCCTTTTACTATCCAGATTATCTTCACACTCAAAGTTTGGCGATGGAGAGTGTGGGGATTTTTTGAGTTGTTTCCAAAATGGAGATAGTTGCTATCTCGTCAGATAATAAAATAAGGTGTACCTCTTAGAAGTACACCAGACAAGTTTATCCTTGACGAACAAGGCTTTTTTACATTCTTAGTGTATTTCTTTTTTTAATTTCTGTCAAGCAGTTATTTTCGTTTTGTAAGTAGCTGCTTTTTATTCGTACTTAGCTATATTTTTTTCAAAAATATCTAATTCAATTTCAGTTTCATAGCAGAGTAAAAGTAAGTCGTTTGGATAAATCTCGCAATGTTTCTTGGAGTTGTAATATATAGAAAATTCTAGCAAGAAGTTAGCACGGCTGTTTTTAAATAAACCTAAAGCAGCCATTAGTGTATACAGACCTGTTTTTCCTTTTCCATTGTTATAATCGGATGATGAAACTCCCATAAACTCATGGAATATTTCGTTATATTCCATGCTTTTTTTAGATTTATAACTAAATATCCGTCCACTGTGTGCTGCTCTGTTTCTATAGCTGTGAATCAAATTGAGCGATTGGGAAAACATATTTTTTACAGATTCGGTTATAAAACGTGATTCTAAACCGAAGCATATTGATATGACACTTGTCTTTTCTGCTGGTTTTAGTAGTTTATAGAAAGTTACTAGATTTCCAAATGTTGTCCCTTTTAATAAGATCCATGGAGGAATATTTCCGTGGCAATCCCGATAATGTTTGTAGGGTTCTAAATCATCATTTATGATTTTATCGAATTTATCAAATAACTGATACAAGGGATAGCGTGTTGAACCTTCTCGTTTTTTTCCACGCATATAATTTTTTGGTTTTAGATAATCAGATTGCAATTCTCCAAATTGTTCTGCAATGACATAAGCAATGGCTGTGCGCAATACAAGTTCAATTTCAAGCGTTGCTTCCATTATGCCGTTTCTAAATTCTTTATCTAACTGATACAGAGAGAGTAGATGTGAGAATGTTTCCCCATCATTAAAACGTTCAGTTTCGGCTTGTGTATTTAATAAAAATTGTTTATAGCCATTGACAATTTCATAGTATCCATAGAAAGATAGGGATTGTCTAGCTAATAATTCATCATCTATAACTAGGTTCCTATCTTTTAATATTTCCAGTTGTTCATCAATAGTTTTGAAAGGTTTTGTCATATATTTAAGTTCTCCAAATAGTAAAAAAGTCCCATACGTAGCTGTATGAGACTTTCATAAGATTGGGCACGACGGCACCCGTTCATTAAGATTAAATCTAGTATAAACTAAAATAATCTATTTTTCAAGGGAAAAGTCTCATTTTTTTAAAGTATTTTGTTAAATTTGGTTTTATCCCCCTCTATACACCCCGACAACTGCATAAATCTTGATGTGTGTGTCTTCGGCTGGCGGGAAGTCTAGGATGATGTCTTCGTACTTGTCATTGAGGGACACTAGGCGTAAGCGTACGTTCAAAAAAAGGGAAGTAACAATTAAGTTACTTCCCTGGAGCGCAAAGGCTCAAAGTTTAAAAATATGAGGGTAAACCTCTAAGTAACTTAATTATAGATTAAATTCTAATAGCTGTCAATCTTTTAGGTAAAGTTCTTTTAATTTTGTATCAATTCTATCCAGGGTGTCATTGTTTACTTTAAATTTTCCGCAAGGATCCAATTCGTTTATGTAAATGATTCTGTCTTTACTAATCGTTTTTATCTGGTCACATTTAGCGTAGGAAACTTTATTGAATTTTTCATAATGGTTAAATAGATTTTTTAACTTTTTTATTGCAGCTGATAAAACTTCCATCCCTGTACCATCGTTAAACATTTCTTTGGCTTTTTCAGGGTTGTAGAAATCTTTGTATTCATCTAATAACTCTTTATATCTATCTTCTGATTCCCCTAAATCAAAGGGGGGTATCTCAGTCAATATATAGTGAATTATTGAAAAATAGTCAAAATCGAGTTTTGCGAAAATAGAGATTAGAAAGGGGGTTGATTTACTTTCAATAACTTCATCAATCTTAACGGAAAACTTTTTCTCTTTTGAACTAATTGGAAGTACAGTCAAATTTCTTGATTTTGGGGAATCATTTTTATTCAAGACTACAGCCCAGTGTCTATTTGATAATTCAGATCCGATGTTAATTCCAAAATCTACAAAGATTAAAGAACCACGCTTTAGAACATTGTAACTCTTGCTCGTATTTTGTGTTTCTGACAAGAATAGATTAGATTCTTTTTCTAGCCAATTAGGCAAAAAGCGGAATTTATTATTTTTTGGAAATGTAGAATGAACTTTTTCAAAGTTTTTTAAAGCCTTTAAAATCTGTTTGTTTTGTATTGTCATTTACCCTCCTTTTTTTATTTCTATAAATGCTTACGACTTCTCCAATAATGCGGATATCGTTGATTTCATCTAGATGTATATCTTCATAATCTGGATTCAAGCTTTCAAGATATCCCTGACGCAGTTTCTTAACATAGTTAGCGCCGTCTACTTGGAAGATACCGATTGTGTTATAGTCAATCTGTGGGGTATTCTTGATAAATAGGTAGTCGCCATTTTTTATCTTTGGTTCCATAGAGTTGCCGACGACATAAGCGATAGCGTCGTAGTCGTCTGGGATTTCATCCTCATAGAATGAAACCTCCATATCTAAATCGTCGTCCTGTATCGAACCACTACCTGCAGAGACAACTCCAGTAACACGGCGGTAAGTAGTCTTTCTGTAGTCGTCCAGACTGATAATATTTTCTGATACTTCGTTTATATTCGTTTCTTCTTCGTTTTTTTGCTCTTTCAGAAGATCCTCAGACATTCGTAGCACAATTTTTTTATTGTCAGTGTTTAATTTTCGAGCTGTGTTTGTGATTTCTTCTAAAAGGGAGTCTGACGGTTGAGCAGTAGAGATTTTGTTTTCGATAAGGTCAGATTTATTTATATTAAAATAGTTTGCTAAAAGTTCAATTTTACCAATCCGAGGATAAGTTATTCCTTTTAGCCAGTCGCGAACTGTAGTGTATTTCAAATCCAAGTCTGCACATAATGTATTTCTGTCTACTCCTTTTTGCTCCATGTAAAAACTTAGATTATTGGCAAAAATTTCTTTGTTTTCGACTTTCATTTCCGCCCCTCCTTACATAGTATATTTTACGGCAAAAACGCAAAAAAGTAAAGAATAAAATAAAAAAATTGCGGAAAAAACGCAAAAACACTTGGCATTGCGGTTTAACCGCATTATAATATAATCAAGCTTAAGGAAAAGGAGGTAAGGCAAATGATGGAACACATCATGAAAAGCCTAGCAACCAAGGACACTGCAACCGTCATTTTGGTACTAGGCTTAACCAGAGAAGCACGTTTGTGGCACCAACAAATATTAGAACACAAACGTAAGCTTCAAAACAAAAAGTAGAGAAAGGGGCGATGCCCCAACCTCTACTTGATAGTGTACCATCATTTGCCGTGAAAAGCAATGAGTGAAGAAACTGGATTGATAATCCTAGCAGGATTTGTGATTGTGTCTTTTACTATCCGTCAGATAGTGAAGTACCGATGTGATAAAAAAGATAAGGAGTAGGAAGATGAACGAACTTGAAAAAACAGAAAACCTAGCCCTTAAACGTGAAGTGACTAGGTTGAATAAGGTCATTGAGATAATGACGGAGCAGTTAATAGAGTCATATCATGCACAAAGTGCTATCCTGTGTGACAAGAAAAACAGCACCAAAAACAGCCATCAAAACGGAAACCTGTAGGGTTCCATTCATACATTTGTTGGATGGCTTCTTGGCAATCTGATTTCCAGCCAATTTCAATCCGATTTTCTATTTGTGGTAAATAAGAGCAGGTAGTAGCATGAACTTCATGACGTCCGTTCTCATCTGCATTTTTATTACAAACGTAAATTGGCATATAATTTTCTCCTTTCTATTGATTCTTTTGACTAAAACGTGAGAGGTCTTAGTCAAGATATATTATAATTCAAACATTTTTATTTGTCAACATATTGTATAAGAAAGGATTGAATGCGCTTGAAAAATACAACATATGGTATTTCTGATGTGGGATAAAATTGAAAAACAATTAAAAATAAAAGGCTGGTCGATGTACAGATTGGTCAAAGAATCAAATGTCCATCCATCTAATTTTTCTAACCTAAAGGCTGGAAGGATGAAAGAGATGTCGTGGACGAATATGTGTAAAATCGCTGATGCACTGGAAGTCAGCATGGATGAATTCAGATAAGGAGGTAGGAAATGAAAGAAAAACTAAACGAATTTCTAAAATTCAGAAGCCAATTTACAAAACGAGAATGGTTTGAAATTAACCAAACCGTGGAAGTTTATTTAAACCAAAAAGCCGACCAGTTGAAACTGGACGACATAGATGTAGAAATCGTTTCTAAAAGGCTAGAAAGGAAAATACGATGAACGAACTAGGACTAATCATAGTAACAATCGTAAATGTAGTTTGTGCTTTAATAAATCTATTTTGCTTTATAAAAGACAGGATGGAATGATTTGTGTTTGAAAATGAAACGAATTCTCTTACTAGTCTTGACCTTGATTTTACACGGTAAACTATCTAAGTAATAAGAATAAGTAATACTGCTATGAGGGAAAATAATTTCATCAACTTCGAAGGGATAGGAATGTAAATCATCTTTTCTCAAAACATACTTGTGAAGAGGGAGTGTTTCGTATGGATCAAAGTTATTATCTTTTATTTCCTTTCCGTCATCATCGAATAGTTGAATGCTTTTGATTGTGTATGTGCTGTTGCTTGGGTTAACAATATCAAAAGAATATTTGTAAGGAGCTTCATCTGCCACTTCCATTGCATAGGCATCTGTTATCAATAATCGAGCTCTATTTATAAAAATTGAGTAAAACAGACCTGTGACACCTGTTATAGCACCAATCCATGCAGCAGAAACATTCAAAATATCAATCAAACTAAACATAAGAATTACCTCGTTTTTGATTTCATTATGCCACAAAAATAGAGGCCAACTATTAACACAAGGAGGTAGGAATGTGCAAAAAATGACTTTAAAAACACTAAGAACACTCAAAAATTGGGACAAAGTGATGCAGCAGATGTAAATGTTTCGGTTGATACATGGGGGCATTGGGAACGTGGAATAACAGAGCCAAGTGTTTCAAAAGCGTATCAAATCGCTAATGAACGATAAAACCACGAATCGTAGGACTCGTGGTTTTTTTTATAAACTGGTTGAGTGTTTTGGTTGTACTTTTTGTTCAGGGTCGATGTAATTGATGGCGTTGTTAACAGCGGTTGGTGCTTCTCCAAGCCCTGTCGCAATCAAGTCAATTTTTCCGTCATAGTAGCAACAGTCACCGATAGCATAGATACCTGCTTGGCTGGATTCCTGTTTGCTGTTGACGATAATCTTGTGACGGTTGAGGTCCAGACCCCAGTTTTTAAGGTTACCGACAGAAGATTTGAAACCATAGTTGACAAAGAGGTGGTCTAGGTCAATCGTTTCGGTTTCATCAGATTTAACTTTTGTGATTTCCAACTTGTCAAGCGTTTTTCCATCTCCAAGGAGTTGACTAGGAACGAATGGTGTCTTGATGGATACAGATGATTCTTGCAAGGCTTGAACACTGTGCTCCAAGGCGCGGAAATTATCTCTGCGGTGAACAAGGGTAGTTGGTGCGATTTTTTCAAAAGCCAAAGCCCAATCCACAGCTGAGTCTCCTCCACCAAGAATCGTCACTTTCTTGCCAGCGTATTGCTGGATGTTGGAAACGTGGTAGTGGATATTTTCATAGTCTTCAACGCCTTCTAGTTCCAGCGGACGTGGTTTGAAGGCACCGCCACCCATAGCGATGATAACTGTTTTAGTCAGGTGACTTCCTTTAGAAGTTGTAATGACAAAGCTTTCTTCTTGTTTTTCAATCTCAAGAACCGTTTCATTGAGATGAATAGGGGTATCAAAGCTGTTTAGCTGTTCAATCAAGCGATTAGTCAACTCTTCTCCAGTCAGGTTTGGAAATCCTGGGACGTCTAGGATTTCCTTTTCAGGATAGAGAATAGCAGGTTGTCCACCTAGTTGGGGAAGAGAGTCGATGATTTGGACATTAGCTTGGCGTAGGTGGGCGTAAAAGGCCGCAAAAAGACCGACTGGACCACCACCTACAATGGTAATATCATATAGTTGAGACATGGTTTCTCCTTTGTTTTTTATAGTCAGTTTATTTTATCATATTTTTCCTTAATTTAAAATGAAGTAGGATAGGGAAAAAAATGCCAGAAAAATGGTATAATAGAAAGGAACGTGTTTGGGCAGAGAGGAGACAGCAGATGAACTTTCAACAATTATCCAACCTGCAATATTGGACTAGCTTGTTTTCTAGTCCTTGGAGTATTGCCATCAATGTGTTTGATATTTTGATTGTTGCCTATATTTTATATCGTTTTACAAAAGCGATAGCTGGCACCAAGATTATGATTTTGGTGCGAGGGGTCTTGATTTTTGTATTAGCTCAGGTTGTGGCCAATATCCTTGGGTTGACAACGATTTCTTGGTTGATTAATCAGATTATCACCTATGGGGTCATTGCTGCGGTTGTTATCTTCTCTCCAGAGATTCGGACTGGTTTGGAACGTTTGGGAAGGGCGACAGACTTCTTTTCTACTACTCAAATTAGTGCAGAGGAGCAAATGATTCGTGCCTTTATCAAGTCGGTTGAGTATATGAGTCCTCGTAAGATTGGTGCTCTGGTTGCCATCCAACGAGTTCGCACCTTGCAAGAATACATTGCGACAGGGATTCCCTTGGATGCCCATATTTCGGCTGAACTCCTCATCAATATTTTTATTCCCAACACTCCTCTACATGATGGTGCTGTGATTATCAGAGAAAATCGAATTGCGGTGACTTCTGCCTATCTGCCTTTAACAGAAAGCACAGGAATTTCCAAGGAATTTGGGACCAGACACAGGGCGGCTATCGGTTTATCAGAAGTGTCCGATGCCTTGACCTTTATCGTCTCAGAGGAAACAGGTGGTATTTCTATTACCTACAATGGAGTCTTCAAGCATGCCTTGACTCTTGAGGAATTTGAAGCAGAGCTAAGAAGAATTCTTTTGCCACCCCTTGAGGAAAAAGTTAGTTTCAGGGACCGTTTGCTAGGAGGTTGGAAAAATGAGAAAAAATAGCTTATATATTATCTCATCTCTCTTTTTTGCTTGTGTCTTATTCATCTATGCAACATCGACTAATTTTCAAAATAACAATACTGTAAGGCAGGTCAAATCGGAAACTTACACCAATACGATAACGAATGTTCCTATCGATATTCATTATGATAATAGTCAATACTTTATTAGTGGTTTTGCTTCAGAAGTTTCAGTTGTACTGACAGGTGCCAATCGTGTGACCTTGGCCAGCGAAATGCAGGAAAGTACTCGTAAGTTTAAGGTTACAGCGGATTTGACGGATGCCAGTGTTGGAACGATTGAAGTTCCCTTGAATATTGAAAATCTTCCAAGTGGATTGACCGCTGTGGCAACGCCTCAAAAGATCACAGTGAAAGTTGGGAAGAAGGTTAAAAGAGATGGGATGCTTGTTGTGCCACAAGTTGACCAAAGCCAGATTGATTCCAAGATACAAATTGATAGTGTAACCGTGTCAAATGAACGAGTTTCTGTCACAACTGACCAAGAAACATTAGCTAAGATTGACAAAGTTATTGCGCTTTTACCAACCAGCGAACGCATAACAGGTAATTACAGTGGTTCAGTACCTTTGCAGGCAATCGACCGCAATGGTGTTGTCTTACCAGCGGTGATTACTCCGTTTGACACAACAATGAAGGTGACTACAAAACCAGTAACACCAAGTTCAAGCACATCAAATTCAACAACAAGCAGTTCGTCGGAGACATCTTCGTCAACGAAAGCAACTAGTTCAAAAACGAATTAAAAATAGAAAAAGGATTTTATAAAAATGGGTAAATATTTTGGGACTGATGGAGTCCGTGGAGAAGCTAACGTAGAATTAACGCCAGAATTGGCCTTTAAACTAGGACGTTTTGGAGGCTATGTTCTCAGTCAACATGAAACGGAAGCACCGAAAGTCTTTGTGGGACGTGACACACGTATTTCTGGGGAAATGCTAGAATCAGCCTTGGTGGCAGGTCTACTGTCCGTGGGAATTCACGTTTATAAACTAGGCGTTCTGGCAACACCAGCAGTGGCTTACTTGGTTAAAACTGAGGGAGCCAGTGCAGGTGTCATGATTTCTGCTAGCCACAACCCAGCCCTTGATAATGGAATTAAGTTCTTTGGCGGTGATGGCTTCAAACTAGATGACGAAAAAGAAGCAGAAATTGAAGCCTTGCTAGATGCTGCGGAAGACACTCTTCCTCGTCCAAGTGCTGAAGGCTTGGGAACTTTGGTTGATTATCCAGAAGGCTTGCGTAAGTATGAGGGCTACCTTGTTTCAACTGGAACTCCTCTTGAAGGAATGAAGGTTGCCTTGGATACAGCCAATGGTGCAGCTTCTACCAGTGCCCGTCAAATCTTTGTAGACCTTGGCGCTCAATTGACTGTTATCGGGGAAACACCAGATGGTCTTAATATCAACCTTAATGTTGGTTCAACCCACCCAGAAACCCTTCAAGAAGTGGTCAAAGAAAGCGGATCAGCTATCGGTTTGGCCTTTGATGGAGACAGTGACCGTTTGATTGCTGTTGATGAAAATGGGGATATCGTCGATGGTGACAAGATTATGTACATCATCGGGAAATACCTTTCTGAAAAAGGACAATTGGCCCAAAATACAATTGTGACGACTGTGATGTCCAACCTTGGTTTCCACAAGGCCTTGGACCGCGAAGGCATTAACAAGGCAGTCACTGCAGTTGGTGATCGCTATGTTGTTGAAGAAATGCGAAAATCAGGCTACAATCTTGGTGGTGAACAGTCTGGTCACGTCATCTTGATGGATTACAATACAACAGGTGATGGTCAATTATCTGCCGTACAATTGACAAAAATCATGAAGGAAACTGGTAAGAGTTTGTCAGAGTTGGCAGCAGAAGTAACCATCTATCCACAAAAACTAGTCAATATCCGAGTGGAAAATACCATGAAGGAAAAGGCTATGGAAGTGCCAGCTATCAAGGCGATCATCGAGAAGATGGAAGAAGAAATGGCAGGGAATGGCCGTATCCTTGTTCGTCCAAGTGGAACAGAACCCCTCTTGCGTGTTATGGCAGAAGCGCCTACAACAGAAGAAGTGGACTACTATGTTGATACCATCGCAGATGTGGTTCGAACTGAAATTGGGATTGACTAAATCCTAGAAAACTAGATGAAAATAAAAAATTATGGTACAATAGCTTATAATATTGTAGCCGAGGGAGAAAGACATGAATCTTAAACGTGAACAAGAATTTGTTAGTCAGTATCATTTTGATGCGCGTAATTTTGAATGGGAAAATGAAAATGGAGCTCCTGAAACTAAGGTGGATGTGAACTTCCAATTGATTCAACATGACCAAGAAAATCAAGTGACTTCTTTGATTGTTGTCTTGAGTTTTATGATTGTATTTGATAAATTTGTCATCAGTGGAACCATTTCACAGGTGAACCATATCGATGGTCGTATTGTTAACGAACCAAGTGAATTGAGCCAAGAAGAAGTGGAAACTTTGGCTCGTCCAAGTTTGAACATGCTCAACCGTTTGACTTACGAAGTAACTGAAATTGCATTAGACTTACCAGGAATCAATTTGGAGTTCTAATATGAAACTAGCTGTTATCACAGATTCCTCTGCTTATCTCAGTGCAGAGACCTTGCAAAGAGAAGATTTATTTGTCTTGGATATTCCTGTCAATATTGATGGTGAGGAATATGTTGAAGGTATCAATCTGACTGCTGAAGAATTTTACCAAAAAATGGCTCAGGCTTCTGAATTACCTAAGACCAGTCAACCAAGTATTGCCAAGTTAGATGAGATTCTAACTTCGCTCAAAGAACAAGGCTATACACATGCCTTGGGGCTTTTCCTATCTTCTGGAATTTCAGGTTTTTACCAAAATATCCAGTATATGGTCGATGACTATGAGGGATTAACCATTGCTTTTCCAGACACCTTGATTACAAGCGCTCCTCTGGGTATCATGGTTGAAAGCGTCTTTAACTGGCGAGATCAGGGAGATGATTTTGCTATCATTCAGGATAAGCTAGCTATTCAAATCAGCCGTACGTCAGCTTTTATCATGGTAGATGACCTGGATCATTTGGTAAAAGGTGGACGTCTTTCAAATGGTGCTGCTATTTTGGGCAATCTGCTAAGCATTAAGCCAATCCTCTATTTCAATGACCAAGGTGTGATTGAAGTGTACGAAAAAGTTCGTACGGAAAAGAAAGCAACCAAGCGCTTGATTGAAATCATTAAGGAAACCACAGCTTCAGGCCAATACCGTGTCATTGTCATTCACGGAAATGCTCCTGAAAAGGCTGAAGAATTGCGTCAGCACTTGCTAGATTCTGGAGTGGGTACGGATATTTCACTAGCTACATTTGGTAGTGTCATTGGAACCCACCTAGGAGCAGGAAGTATTGCTCTGGGTTATATTCCAGTGATTTAGTTGGCGTTTCTAGGCTAGTTAAGAAATCTTATATCATAGAAATTGAACACGGACTACCTGCTTCTTGAAAAAAGATGCCTGTCTTGCCTTTCGTGGAAAGTCAGCGTCATTCCCTATTTTTCATGGGCAGCTAAGGTCCTTAGTATCTTGATAATTGAACACGCCTGGAACCCTGTGTGAAAAAGATAGTTCTTCCAAGGAGTAGACACTTCTTGATCAAAACTCCTATTTTCACTATGTGTTCCTACAGGCTTTGTATCATAGAAATTGAACACGGACTACCTGCCTTTTGAAAAAAGATGCCTGTCTTGCCTTTCATGGAAAGTCAGCGCCATTCCCTATTTTTCATGGGCAGCTAACGTCCTTTGTATCTTAGTCAGGAGTAGAGATGAGTATTCGAGTAATTATTGCTGGTTTTAAGGGAAAGATGGGCCAGGCTGCTTGTCAGATGGTCTTGGCTGATCCAGACTTAGACTTGGTAGCAGTTTTGGATCCTTTTGAGTCTGAGTCAGAATGGCAGGGAATTCCTGTTTTCAAGGATAAGGCTGATTTAGCAGGCTTTAAAGCGGATGTTTGGGTAGATTTTACAACTCCAGCTGTTGCCTATGAAAATACACGCTTTGCTCTTGAAAATGGTTTTGCTCCAGTAGTTGGAACAACAGGTTTCACAAGTGAAGAAATTGCAGAGCTAAAAGCATTTTCTCGTGCCCAAGCTTTGGGTGGCTTGATTGCTCCTAACTTTGCCTTGGGTGCTGTCTTGCTCATGCAATTTGCGACGCAGGCTGCCAAATATTTCCCAAATGTGGAGATTATCGAGCTTCATCATGACAAGAAAAAGGATGCTCCGAGTGGAACAGCTATTAAAACAGCTGAATTGATGTCAGAAGTTCGAGAGTCAATCCAGCAAGGTGCGCCTGATGAGGAAGAATTGATTGCAGGCGCCCGTGGTGCTGACTTTGATGGCATGCGTATTCACTCAGTTCGTTTGCCAGGCTTGGTAGCCCATCAGGAAGTCATCTTTGGCAATCAGGGAGAAGGATTGACCCTCCGTCATGACTCCTATGATCGCAGCTCCTTCATGACAGGGGTGAATTTGGGAATCAAAGAAGTTGTCAAGCGTCATGAGCTTGTCTATGGATTAGAACACTTATTATGAGATTAACGCAAATGCCTTCTGAATTTCAGAAGGCTTTACCAGTATTAGAAAAAATTAAAGAAGCAGGTTTTGAAGCCTATTTTGTTGGAGGATCTGTTCGAGATGCCCTCCTCAATCGTCCCATCCACGATGTGGATATTGCGACGTCTTCTTATCCAGAAGAGACCAAGCAGATTTTTCCGCGAACAGCCGATATCGGAATCGAGCACGGAACCGTCTTGGTCTTAGATGGGGATGAGGAGTATGAGGTAACCACCTTTCGGACAGAGGATGTCTATGTGGACTATCGCAGACCCAGCGCGGTTTCCTTTGTGCGTTCGCTAGAAGAAGACCTCAAGCGTCGTGATTTCACAGTCAATGCCTTTGCCTTGGACGAGACAGGAGAAATCATTGACTTGTTTCATGGTTTAGAAGATTTGGAAAATCAAGTCTTGAGGGCGGTTGGAGTGGCAAGTGAGCGTTTCAACGAAGATGCTTTGCGGATTATGCGTGGTTTCCGTTTTCAGGCCAGTCTTGGCTTCGAACTTGAACCAGAAACCTTTAAAGCTATGAAGATCTTGACGCCCCTTTTGGAGAAAATTTCTGTAGAGCGTACCTTCGTTGAGTTTGACAAACTTTTGCTGGCTCCATTTTGGAAAAGAGGCTTGGCTTCCATGATTGAGAGTCAAGCTTATGACTATCTTCCTGATATGACTTCTAGTCAGGACAAGCTTAACAGACTGTTTGATTTGAAGACTGATTTTACTTTTGAATCCTCTGAACAAGTCTGGGCGGCTCTACTGTGGGCTTTGGAGATTGAAAATGCGCAGTCCTTTTTGAAAGCTTGGAAGACATCACGCCAGTTTGCCAAGCAAGTTCAGGATTTGCTGACTATTTTGGCCTTGCGTGAAAAGGGAGAATTGAGCAAGCGCGATTGTTATCGCTTTGACTTGGATTTGCTTTTACAGGCTGAAAATCTTCGTCAGGCTCAAGGAAAACCAGTCAACCCACAAGCCATCACAGAAACTTACCAGAGTTTGACCATTCATGACAAGAAAGAAATCCAAATCAACGGTGGTATTTTGATCAAGGAATATGGCTATCAGCCGGGACCAGACTTGGGAGATATTTTAACAGAGATTGAGTATGCCATTGTCGATGGAGAATTGGAAAATGACCGTCAAGCCATTCATGCTTATCTAAGGGAGAAAAAATGAGTGATTTTATCGTTGAAAAACTAACTAAATCCGTCGGTGACAAGACTGTTTTTAAGGATATTTCCTTTATCATCCATGACCTAGACAGAATCGGTTTGATTGGTGTCAATGGAACGGGCAAGACTACCCTTTTGGATGTCCTTTCTGGTGTTTCTGGCTTTGATGGGGATGTAAGTCCTTTTTCAGCTAAAAATGATTACCAGATTGGTTACTTGACCCAGGATCCTGATTTTGATGATAACAAGACGGTCTTGGATACAGTCCTATCCAGCGACCTCAAGGAAATCCAGCTTATTCGTGAGTATGAACTCCTCATGCTCAACTATAGTGAGGACAAGCAGGCGCGTTTGGAACGTGTCATGGCAGAGATGGACTCTCTCCAAGCTTGGGAAATTGAGAGTCAGGTCAAGACGGTTCTTAGCAAGCTAGGTATTCAGGATTTATCTACTCCAGTTGGAGAATTGTCAGGTGGTCTAAGAAGACGGGTTCAGTTGGCGCAAGTTTTACTTGGCAACCACGACCTCTTGCTTCTAGACGAGCCGACCAACCATCTGGACATTGCGACTATTGAGTGGCTGACCCTCTTTTTGAAAAATTCCAAGAAAACCGTCCTTTTTATCACCCACGATCGTTATTTCTTAGACGCTTTGTCAACACGGATTTTCGAGTTGGACCGAGCAGGCTTGACCGAGTATCAGGGCAATTATCAGGACTATGTTCGCCTTAAGGCGGAACAGGACGAGCGCGATGCGGCTCTTCTCCACAAAAAGGAACAACTTTATAAGCAAGAATTGGTCTGGATGCGTAGACAACCGCAGGCACGTGCGACCAAGCAGCAGGCTCGTATCAATCGATTCCATGACTTGAAGAAAGAAGTTTCAGGTGGCGTTGCTGAGACAGATTTGACCATGAACTTTGAAACCAGTCGTATCGGTAAAAAAGTCATCGAGTTTCAGGATGTTTCCTTTGCCTATGAAAACAAGCCCATTTTACAAGACTTTAATCTCTTGGTGCAGGCTAAAGATCGTATTGGAATTGTTGGGGACAATGGTGTTGGAAAATCAACTCTCCTTAACTTGATTGCAGGCATTCTTGAGCCGACAGCAGGACAAGTTGTGATTGGGGAAACTGTTCGCATCGCCTATTTCTCTCAGCAAATTGAAGGTTTAGATGAAAGTAAGCGGGTTATCAATTACCTGCAGGAAGTGGCAGAAGAGGTTAAGACTAGCGGTGGTACTACAACTTCCATTGCAGAGTTGCTGGAGCAGTTCCTTTTCCCACGTTCGACGCATGGAACCTTGATTGAGAAATTGTCAGGGGGAGAGAAAAAACGTCTTTATCTTCTCAAATTGCTCTTGGAAAAACCAAATGTTCTTCTTTTAGACGAGCCAACCAATGATTTGGATATTGCAACCTTGACAGTTCTGGAGAATTTCTTGCAAGGCTTTGCAGGGCCTGTCTTGACAGTTAGCCATGACCGCTATTTCTTGGATAAGGTAGCGACCAAGATTCTCGCTTTTGAGGATGGCAAGATTCGTCCTTTCTTTGGTCATTATACCGACTACCTTGATGAAAAAGCCTTTGAAACAGAGTTGGCCAATCAGGTGCAAAAGGCAGAAAAGGAGAAAGTGGTCAAGGTTCGCGAAGACAAGAAACGCATGACCTACCAAGAAAAGCAGGAGTGGGCAAATATTGAAGGCGATATTGAAGCCTTGGAAAATCGTATCGCTGCGATTGAAGAGGAAATGCAGGCTAACGGCTCTGACTTTGGTAAGCTGGCTACTCTCCAAAAAGAGCTAGATGAGAAGAACGAAGCACTCCTTGAAAAATACGAACGTTATGAGTATCTAAGTGAATTTGATAGCTAGAAGAATAGAAAAATCCCGTCTCATGACAGGATTTCTCTATTCTTTTTTGGTTTCTTGATGAAAGATATTTTGCCAAGTTTCGTGGCGGCGCCAGATACTGGTATGAACGATACCATCTAACTCATAGCAGATGAGTTTGGTCTTTTGACTGATGGAAGTGATTTGGATGTCCTTGATAGCGGAATTCAAGTCTTTTTCGGCTTTATAGGCCTCTTTATCCATCTGCTCTCCATCTTGACAAATATAGACAAAATCATCAGCCAAGAGTTCTTCCAGTTGATTTCCTTGGTCAATCAATTGTTCACGCATGAGCAATTTTTTATAGACATTGTCTAAAATTTCATCCTCAGGTATAGGTGCTGGCTCGATATGGACATCGGTATCAAAGACGCCAAAACGTTCCTCCAGCATAGACTCGACTTGATCCGCGATTTCATGACTCTCAAAAACAGACAAGTCAGGATTCATTTCTAGCGTAATATCAAGGTAAATGTTGCTACCGTAGGTGCGACCTCTTTGAGATTTAACCTTGCTAATTTTTGGAATTTCCATAATGGCTTTTTGATAGTCCTCAAGCAGACGGTCGTCAAAGCCATCTGAAAGACTAAAGGAAGACTCGATAAAGATATCATAGGCAGTCTTCAAGATAAAGAAAGTGATGATAATGGCAACCAGTTTATCCACAATGGGATAATTGAAACTGCTAGCTAGGATGGCAATAGTAGTACCAAGTGAGGTAAGAGCATCAGAAAGATTGTCCTTGGCGGCAGCCTTGAGTGCCTTGGAGTTGGATTTCTTACTGAGACGAGTGTTATAGAGATAAACCATAAACATAATCGCTGCAGAAATGATTCCTAGGGTTGCACCAAGAGGGTCAATAACCGTTTCTTCATGACTGAGAATTTTTTGAATGGTGTCCCTCAGCACATCAAAGCCAACATAAAACATGATGATGGAAGTGATCAAGCTAGCCAAATCCTCAATCTTCCAGTGGCCAAAACGGTGGTCTCGGTCAGCAGGCTGGCGCGCCATTCGAATCCCAATCAAGAGGGCCACATTTCCAATGATGTCCGACACGTTGTTGAAACCATCGGCCACCAAACTGGATGAATGAAGGAGGTGACCAGTTGCTAATTTTGCTGCTGATAAGAGCAGATAGGTCGAAATACTGATAATGGCCCCACGCTCAGCCAACTTGAGATTTGAGATAGATTGCTTCATTCAACTTCCTTTCTAGTCACATAGCATTCTACCATTATACTGGTTTTCAAGGGAAAATTCAAATAGGACGGATAAAACTAAGAAAACACAAAGCAGAAAATACTTTTTTTTTTTAGGAAATATGATAGACTGATAAAGTGAAAAGTTGAGGTGAATAAAATTGAAAAAAATGAGTATTTTAGCGATGAGTATTTCTTTGCTCTTTACTGTTTTAGTCTGGTTCTCGATGGTAACAAATGTCAAACAAGGAATACCGTTTTCAGATGCTAGTATTTTTGAATATTTTGGGTATGCAATGAATCGAGGAGAATTGATGTATGCAGACCTATTTGATCATAAGGGGCCAGTTGTTTTTTTACTGAATTACCTAGGAGATCTTATTGGTGGTGCGTTAGGAATTAAATTTTTATACCTATTTTGCACATTTCTATTCTTTATAGCTAGCTATAAGATTTCAAGATTATTTACTGGGAATAAGCAAACAATTTTAACTTTAGCAATTATCTTTATAATTTATGAGTATTTTTTTGATGGCGGTTGGAGTTTAGAAGGTTTTATTTTACCTTTTTTGGCTTATTCATTATACATTTTTTTAAAACTGTTTATACAAAATGATTTCAGTAAAAATGACATCATAGCATCAGGTGCATTTTTCTCTATTGTATTTTTTACGAAAGCAAATATGATAGGGATTTGGCTTGTATTTTGTATTTATGTATTGATTGATTTCATACTTAAGAAAGCATATAGGGAATTGTTTTCTTTGATAGGATTATTTTTCGTTGGAGTATTAATACCAACTATCCCTTTGTGCCTATATCTGTTATCAAAGGGCATCTTTTTTGAAATGGTATACCAGTCGATTGGAATTAATTTTATTTATACTACAGAGTCTAATAACGTTTCGATGTATGAGATTATCAGATGGTACATTTCTCAAACAAATCTCTTAAGTCTTAATTTATTGATGTTATTTTCCTTGATACCACTGTGGAAGAAATTTGAAATAAAATCAATCTTCTATCATTTTGTTTTTATTGTTTGTTTACTTCTGGCTCTTATCTCAAAAAGAAGCTATGGCCATTACATTTTAGTAATGCTCCCGATTTTGATTCCATATATTTCCTATTTATTTCATAGCATATCCAAGAAAATGTCTTTTCAAGTATTTTTTGTCTTATTCTTAGGATTTATTATTGTATACCAGAATGATGTAAAATCCATCATGAAAAGTATGAATACAAGATATCTGAATAAATCTGAGAAACAGCAACGTGTTGCTAGCTATATAGAGAAAAATACATCGATGGATGACCGAATTTATACACACCGTCAAAATGGAACAATTTATTTGTATAGTGAACGGCTAGCTAGTACAAAATTTTTCTTCATCCCAGCTGTGACAGATGATCGAGTTATTATTGATGAGTTTAAAAAATCTATACAAGAAAATCCTCCTATCTATATTGTATTTGATACTGAATGGGATTATGGTAAGAGGACTGACTCTTTTATTAAGGATTATATTAGAGTAAATTATCACTTAGAAAAACAGATTGATACAGCTATGATTTATAGAAAAGGAGGAGAATAGCATGAGCAGGAAAAAGCCAATTTTATATATAGTTGTTCCATGTTATAACGAAGAGCAAGTCTTACCACATACTAATCTAATGTTTGTTGAAAAAATTGAGCAATTAGTAAAGAAAGAAGCCATCCATCATCTTAGTAAGGTAATGTATGTAAATGATGGTAGTAAGGATCGGACTTGGGAACTGATTGAAAGTTATGCTAAATCTATTCCTTATGTGGTTGGTGTGTCACAAAGTCGTAATAGGGGGCATCAAAGTAGTGTTCTTGCAGGTATGTATGAGGCTATTCAGTTTGCTGATATTGTTATTACCATCGATGCTGATGGGCAAGATGATATCAATTGTATGGACAAAATGATTGAAGAATATAAAAGTGGTTCTGAAATTGTATATGGTGTACGTGATAACCGTGATACGGACTCTGCTTTTAAACGAATTACAGCTGAAGGTTTCTATAAGGTGCTACGCCTATTTGGAGCAGAAGTTGTTTTTAATCATGCCGACTATCGATTGGTTTCTAAAAGATTCTTGAAGGAATTAGAAAAATTCACTGAAGTTAATCTTTTTCTTCGTGGTTTAATGCCTTTAGTGGGTTTTAAATATTCTTATGTTTCATATAAACGCCATGAACGAATTGCTGGTGAGAGCCATTATCCATTATCTAAAATGCTTGGTTTGGCTATGGATGGTATTACCAGTTTATCGATCAAACCAATTCGGTTGATTACCAGTCTAGGTGTTTTGACGTCACTCTTTAGCTTTCTATTGATTATTTGGGTTTTATGGAGCAAGTTTGCTGGTTCGGTTGTGGCAGGGTGGGCCAGCACTTATGCAATAGTCAGTTTACTTGGTGGGGTTCAATTGATTAGTTTGGGCGTAATTGGCGAGTATGTTGGAAAGATTTATCTAGAAACGAAACGTCGTCCGAGATATATCATTAGTGACCGTACTTTTGACAAGGATAGAATTTCATAGGATTTTTAATCCTTGAAAACTTTTCAAAATTTGGTATAATAGTACTACTCAAGGGAGTAGCTGGCAGAAACCTGTGATAGTGTCGTCATTCCGAATTTTGTACTGAAAAGTATGTTTTCCGGCACTATCTTAAACAGCGAGACTTGTTATGATTAACAGGTCTCTTTTTTGTTTGTCGTGAAAAGATACGATGAGGAAAAAGAGAGTCTGTTTTGCACACAATGTCAAGGAGGAGACACATGTCAAAAGAACAAAAACGCCAAGCGTTTTACACTCAGAGTCCTGAAGAGGTCTTGAAGGCTGTGGATGCGACCGAGCAAGGTTTGTCATCAAGTGAGGCGGAAAAGCGCCTTGCAGAATTTGGCCACAATGAACTCGAAGAAGGCGAGAAACGATCAATCCTGGTCAAATTTATCGAGCAATTTAAGGATTTGATGATTATCATCCTAGTTGC
Source organism: uncultured Streptococcus sp. (assembly GCF_963521255.1). Taxonomy (GTDB): domain Bacteria; phylum Bacillota; class Bacilli; order Lactobacillales; family Streptococcaceae; genus Streptococcus. The sequence continues at coordinate 143,780 of NZ_CAUQTU010000004.1, forward strand.
GGCGGCTATTTTATCAGTCGTGACTTCTGGTGGGGAAGATATCGCTGATGCCATTATCATCCTAGCCGTGGTTATCATCAATGCTGCCTTTGGTGTTTACCAAGAAGGGAAAGCAGAAGAAGCGATCGAAGCCCTCAAATCCATGTCTAGTCCAGCTGCCCGAGTTCTTCGTGATGGGCATATGGCGGAGATTGATTCAAAAGAATTGGTTCCAGGTGATATCGTTGCCCTCGAAGCTGGTGATGTAGTACCTGCAGACCTACGTTTGCTAGAAGCTAATTCTCTTAAGATCGAAGAAGCAGCCTTGACAGGTGAGTCTGTGCCAGTTGAAAAAGATTTAACAGCCGAGCTTGATACAGATGCAGGTATTGGTGACCGTGTCAATATGGCCTTCCAAAACTCTAATGTGACTTATGGTCGTGGTCTTGGTGTTGTTGTCAATACAGGTATGTACACGGAAGTTGGTCATATCGCTGGCATGCTCCAAGATGCGGATGAGACGGATACACCACTCAAACAAAACTTGAACAACCTTTCTAAGGTCTTGACCTATGCTATCTTGGTCATTGCCCTTGTTACTTTTGTAGTGGGTGTCTTCATTCAAGGGAAAAATCCACTTGGTGAGTTGATGACCTCTGTTGCCCTTGCCGTTGCAGCTATCCCAGAAGGGCTTCCTGCTATCGTAACCATCGTTCTTGCCCTTGGTACTCAAGTTTTGGCTAAACGAAACTCTATCGTTCGTAAGTTGCCAGCTGTAGAAACTCTTGGTTCAACAGAAATCATCGCTTCTGATAAGACTGGTACGCTGACCATGAACAAGATGACAGTTGAAAAAGTCTTCTACGATGCGGTTTTACATGACTCAGCTGATGACATTGAACTAGGTCTTGAAATGCCACTACTTCGTTCCGTTGTTTTGGCAAATGATACTAAAATTGATGTGGAAGGCAACCTGATTGGTGATCCAACCGAAACAGCCTTTATCCAGTATGCCTTGGACAAGGGCTACGATGTCAAAGGATTTTTAGAGAAATATCCTCGTGTGGCTGAGTTGCCATTTGATTCTGAACGTAAGCTCATGTCAACAGTTCATCCACTTGCAGATGGACGCTTCCTCGTAGCCGTTAAAGGTGCGCCAGACCAACTCTTGAAACGTTGTGTTCTTCGTGATAAGGCTGGGGATATTGCTCCGATTGATGAGAAGGTTACAAACCTCATTCATACAAACAACTCTGAAATGGCTCACCAAGCCTTGCGTGTCCTTGCAGGCGCTTATAAGATTATTGATAGCATTCCAGAAAATCTCACTTCTGAAGAGCTTGAAAATGATTTAATCTTCACTGGTTTGATCGGGATGATTGACCCTGAACGTCCTGAAGCTGCTGAGGCTGTTCGTGTGGCTAAGGAAGCTGGAATCCGTCCAATTATGATTACAGGTGACCATCAAGACACTGCAGAAGCTATTGCCAAACGTTTGGGAATCATTGATGCAAATGATACAGAAGGCCACGTTTTAACTGGTGCTGAACTCAACGAACTATCAGATGAAGACTTTGAAAAAGTTGTTGGTCAATACTCTGTTTATGCCCGTGTGTCTCCAGAACACAAGGTTCGTATCGTCAAGGCTTGGCAAAAACAAGGTAAAGTCGTTGCCATGACAGGTGATGGTGTCAATGATGCGCCAGCTCTGAAAACAGCCGATATCGGTATCGGTATGGGAATCACTGGTACAGAGGTTTCTAAGGGAGCTTCTGACATGATTCTTGCTGACGACAACTTTGCGACTATCATCGTCGCAGTGGAAGAAGGACGTAAGGTTTTCTCAAACATTCAAAAGACTATTCAGTACCTACTTTCTGCCAATACTGCTGAAGTACTAACTATCTTCCTATCAACCTTGTTTGGTTGGGATGTCTTGCAGCCAGTTCATCTTTTGTGGATCAACTTGGTAACAGATACCTTCCCAGCTATCGCTCTAGGTGTTGAACCTGCTGAGCCTGGTGTCATGAATCATAAACCACGTGGACGTAAGGCAAGCTTCTTCTCAGGTGGTGTTTTCAGTTCTATCATCTATCAAGGTGTACTCCAAGCAGCTATTGTTATGAGTGTTTATGGTCTTGCCCTTCTTTACCCAGTTCACATGGGTGACAATCATGCCATTCATGCAGATGCCCTTACTATGGCCTTTGCAACCCTTGGTTTGATTCAGCTCTTCCATGCTTACAATGTCAAGTCTGTTTACCAGTCCATCTTGACAGTTGGTCCATTCAAGTCTAAGACCTTCAACTGGTCTATCTTGGTATCCTTCATTCTTCTCATGGCAACAATCGTTGTAGAACCACTTGAAGGAATCTTCCACGTAACCAAACTAGACTTGTCACAGTGGGGAATCGTTATGGGCGGAAGCTTCTCAATGATTATCATCGTCGAAATCGTTAAATTTATCCAACGCAAACTCGGCTTTGACAAGAATGCGATTTAAAAAAAGTCATCTTCGGATGGCTTTTTGCTACAGTTGAGGGAAAGGGCTTGCAGTTATCGGCTTTTGTGCTATAATTGCTATAATATAGTAAAAAGTAAGAGGAGTGTGAGGAAGTGGAAAAGAAAATTGTGAAGGATATTTTGTTTTTATCTCAGGTATCTCAGCCGGCAAGTCAGGAAGACCTTTATCTTGCCAGAGATTTGCAGGATACACTTTTAGCGAATCGTGAGACTTGTGTTGGTCTGGCTGCCAATATGATTGGGGTGCAGAAGCGCGTGATTATCTTTAATCTTGGTTTGGTTCCTGTGGTCATGTTTAACCCAGTACTCCTGTCCTCTGAAGGAGCTTATGAGACAGAAGAAGGCTGTTTGTCCTTGACAGGTGTGAGACCTACTAAGCGTTATGAAACCATAAGGGTTGCCTATCGTGACAGCAAGTGGCAGGAACAGACCATGACCTTGACAGGCTTTCCAGCTCAGATTTGTCAGCATGAACTGGATCATTTGGACGGACGAATCATTTAGGAGGAAAGCAAATGAAACGTATAATCTTTGAACTTATTTTTATCTCAACGACCTGGTATATCTTTTTACCGCCCCTTAACCTGACCAGCTGGGAATTTCTCTTTTTCCTCTGTGGGCATTTGCTGCTTGTGGCAATCTTATTTGGCCTTGGCAAGGGGATAAACCTTGTCAAAACGGTTCATGTGCGCCACGGCAAGGCGGAAGCTGCCTTAAATCTAGAGGGTTTCAAAATCAATCGGTTAGGGAAAATCCTTTTAGCTTCTATTGGAGGAATTCTTCTCTTAGCAGGTTTGGTTTCCTTGGTGACTTCCAGCATTTTTCAGGCTAAAAATTATGCCAATGTAGTTACGGTCACGGAAAAAGACTTTACTGAATTTCCTAAGACTGACACCAGTAAGGTTCCTATCTTAGATAGAAGTACTGCTGAAAAAATTGGCGACCGCTACTTGGGTTCCCTAACGGATAAGGTGTCGCAGTATGTAGCGGCAGATACCTATACTCAACTAACGATTGATGGGAAACCTTATCGCGTTACGCCACTAGAATACGCAGATCCCATCAAATGGTTTAACAATCAGGCCAAGGGAATCGGCGAGTATATCAAGGTGGACATGGTAACTGGAAATGCCAACTTGGTGGACTTGAAGACGCCAATCAAATATTCTGACTCGGAGTATTTTAACCGTGATGTCAAGCGTCACCTGCGCTTGAAGTACCCAACTAAGATATTCAAAACTCCATCTTTCGAGGTGGACGATGAGGGCAATCCTTTCTATGTAGCAACGGTTTACCAAAAGCAATTTGGCTTAGCAGTTCCTCGTCCTGCTTCAGTCATTATCTTAGATGCTACAAATGGAGAAACCAAGGAATACAGCTTGGCAGATGTTCCAGAATGGGTGGACAGAGTCTATCCAGCTGAGGAAACTATTGAGCAAATCAACTATAACGGCAAGTATAAGGACGGTTTCTGGAATGCCATGATTTCCAAGAAAAACGTGACCCAGACTACCAAGGGTTATAATTACTTGTCTATTGGTAATGACATCTACCTCTACACAGGTGTGACATCGGCCAATGCAGATGAAAGTAATCTTGGTTTCATCCTTGAAAATATGCGGACAGGAGAAATCACTAAGTACAGTTTGGCTTCTGCGACAGAAGAATCAGCCCGTGAATCAGCCGAAGGTGCTGTTCAGGAGAAATCCTACAAGGCAACCTTCCCAATCCTCATCAACCTCAATGACAAGCCTCTCTACATCATGGGTTTGAAGGACAATGCTGGTTTGGTCAAAGAGTATGCTTTGGTAGACGCAGTCGAGTACCAAAATGTTATCGTAGCAACGACAGTGGAAGAACTACTCAGCAAATACGCCAACAAAAACGATCTTGAGATTGACAATGAAACCACAGAAAGTATCAAGGGTGTGGTAGCAGACCTCAAATCAGCTGTTATCAAGGGAGACACCGTCTACTTCTTTAAAGTTGATGGCAAGATATACAAGGTCAAGGCTTCTGTATCTGATGAACTTCCTTACCTAGAAAATGGTAAAAACTTTGAAGGTCAAGTAGGAAAAGACAATTATCTCAAGACCTTTAAAGTGCAGTAAGAGGGGAGGTTGGGCAAAAACTCAATTTCAGGAAAAAATGAAGTAAATCTTTCCATAATAAAACGCATAGTATCAAGATTTTTCAACACCTGATAGATGCGTTTTTTCTGAGGTTTAAGACTTTCCCCAGTCTCTTTTCAGATGAATTTCTTGGTAGTGGCAAAAAAATATGCTACACTATCAATATGAAAATTTTAATCCCAACAGCAAAAGAAATGAACACAGACTTGCCGAGTATTGAAGCCGCTCCTTTAAAACCAGAAAGTCAGGCTGTGCTGGATGCCTTGGCCCTCTATTCTGCTAGTCAATTGGAGAGTTTTTACAAAGTTTCAGCCGAGAAAGCTGCGGAAGAATTTCAAAATATCCAAGCTTTAAAAAAACAAACTGCTCAATACTATCCAGCCTTGAAACTTTTTGATGGGCTTATGTACCGCTACATCAAGCGAGACAAATTGACCGAGGTAGAACAAGCCTATCTTGAAAATCATGTCTTCATTACCTCGGCTTTGTACGGAGTCGTTCCAGCCTTGTCACCTATGGCACCTCACCGTTTGGACTTTTTGATGAAGTTAAAAGTCGCAGGTAAGACTTTGAAGAGCCATTGGAAGGCAGCCTATGATGAAGCTCTGAAGCAGGAAGAAGTGATTTTCTCTCTCTTGTCATCAGAATTTGAGACTGTATTTTCTAAGGAAATCAGAGAAAAGATGGTGACCTTTAAATTTATGGAGGACAAGGGCGGTCAGCTGAAGATTCACTCAACCATTTCCAAGAAAGCGCGTGGGGCCTTCCTAACAGCACTTATAGAAAATCAAGTACAAACAGTGGAGGAAGCTCGTCGCTTGAACTTTGCCGGATTTGTCTACAGAGAAGACCTGTCCCAACCACAGGAATTGGTTTTTGTTAAGGAAGCATAGAAATCAGATAAGAGAAAAAGTCAGCAAAATCAAGCTGACTTTTTTAGCTTATAAAGTATTGGATAAATGAATCTCATTTGATAAAGTATTAAGATGATTAACCAAATCCATGATTGACAGATGATTTCGACAAATAAATTTCTTGGTAATCCCTGAAATATAGAAATTAGACACGATGATATCGTAATCTGTCTGATTTAAAATCTCAGGACTTGTTTTCAATTCATCCCAAATATCGAAGGTGAATCGATTGTTACAATAGTATGTAAGCATATCCATTAAAGTAAGTGATAGCGCGTGGTCAAAGTTACTGATAAGCAACACCTTGATAGGTGGTCGATTTTCTAACAACTGAGTAGAGAGGTTTTCAGCATGGGTTAAGATGGTATACATCAAGTGTTCCAACTGTTCAGGATGGTCATGCTGTCCAATTGCCTGACGATATTGGGCCAATTCTTGACGCGCACTTTCCATAAAGTCTGGGAAGTAAACTTCAAATTTTTTAATCGTCAATGCTTTTTGTTCAAATAAGATTGGGGTAGAAAAGATTTCCTGACTTTCAAAATAAGCCGTATTATGTAGGTGCCAAATGAGCTCATCATGATTAGCAAATTTAATATTAAATGCTTTAGATAATCGTTCCAAAATTTGGCTTAATAACTGATAAGAATAGCGAGATTCATTATTTTTATTTAGAGAATCAAAGAATTGCTGTGGATCTAGAAAAATATCATTTTGAAGAAAGGAAATGAAAATTTGGGCCAAAATATCTGGAGTCATTTCTAGTCCAAATTGTTGAGAGAAGTATGCAAGCTTGTCCTCAAAATCTGGTAAATTCATTAAAACAGGATAGTAGTCTTGGTAAAAATGATTCGGCAAATCAATGAAATGTCCATTTTTTACTCGATGAATACTAATTGCGAGCATCAGCTTATACATTCTATAGATTGCAAATCGCATTGGGTAATTTGTGGATTTATAGAAGTAGTCAGCGAACTCTGTTATGACTTTTTCAGAAATATCTGGGAAAGGCCAGTCTAGAAAATAATACCGCTCTGAAAAGTATTGGGCATAAAAATAGCGAATATCGATTTCATTTCCATTCAGGGATGTTGGAGTAAAAGACAGTTCAATTTGGAATTGTTTAGAGAGAATGGTGGTAATTCGATTTCCTAAGCGATAAAGATTGGCATTACTAGAATGCAGTTTTTCTACAGTTCGGTAAATAGGCAATTCTTCGTTAAAAAACATATATTCTAATAACTGAAAAGATTGGGAATGACTGAGGAAATAAATATAAATATCTTCTATACTTACACTTGTATCTAGATTTAGCATAATGCCATTGATAGAAGATTGAATTTTGAAGTTTGGGAATGCTGTTCGTAGTTCGTTTAAGTCATTTTTCAGGATACGCTCGGTGCATTCTAAAGTTTGTGCTAATTCGTTTAGACGTATCCAATCTCGTTTCTGAATGAGTATTTCAAGTAGTCGTAATTGTCGTTGTTCTTTTGTAGATAATAGAGATCTCATAGGGTTCTATCCTCCTAAGCTTATTATAGCATATTCTATAATAAAAATGCTAATATTGATATTGTTAAGATGGAGAATGATTCAATTTGTTCTTAAAACAATATTTATGAATTGAATATAGGAAGGCAATCAAATATTAATGGAATATTTGTATTGATTTTGCGATTAAATTTTTACCTCTATATTATTTTTCTGTACCATTTGTACCAAAATATGAGAATCATTTTTTTGTTAGTAAATTCACTTTGATTAGAACAATTTAAATGAATCTTGAGGGAAAAAATATTATATATTAATTTTAAAAACTATATTGAATTATATATAAAATAGATGTAAATTGTATAGTATAAAATTATATTGAGGTAAAAGAATATGAAACAGTCACAGAGAAAATCATTTGATTGGTATAAAATGCAACAACGTTTCTCTATTCGTAAGTATCACTTTGGGGCAGCTAGTGTACTGCTTGGAACAGCCTTAGTCTTGGGAACTGCTGCCAATACGCAAGCAGTACAAGCGGAAGAACACCATCCTGAGGCAACTAATAGTGTTTCTGTTGATAAGGTAGATGAATCTACTAAACTAGCAGGAGTTTCTACACCTAAAAAAGAAACAACTTATGCAGCTCCAACTGTTGCTAATCCAGTAGAAGTAACTCCAGCTAAAACTGAAGAAGCTACTAGACCAGCAGAAAAAGTTGAAGAAGCAAAAGATAAAAAAGAAGAAGTAACACAGCAAGATGCTGTTGACAAGTCAAAATTGTTAACAGCTCTTTCACGTGCTAAAAAATTAGAAAGCAAGTTATATACAGAAGCAAGTGTTGCTAACTTGCAAGCAAGTATCCAAGCTGGTCAAGGTTTGCTTGGAAAAGCAGATGCATCTGAAGCTGAAGTAACAGCAGCAGAGTCATCTATTCAATCAGCTGTCATTGGACTGGAACTTCGTTCTAACACTGATAAAGGAACTGTATCAGAAACTCCTGTAGTGAAGAAAGCTGACACAGCAGAAGGCAAAGAAGAAGCTAAACCAGCAACATCAACGACTGACCGTTCAGCTGTTGATAGTACTGCTTTGCCAACTATCACAGCTGCCAAAGTAGAAATAACCTCAGCTCCAGCATCTACTAATGAAATCTTAAAACCAGGTTTGAGCCTTTCTGATGCTCGCCAAAATCCAGCTATCCGTAAAGAAGACTTGGATAAAGGACATAGTGGCTTTAGAGCTTCTAGCAATCCAGCAAACCCAATTGTCTCAGGCTCTGGAAATACAGTTGCATTTGCCGACATCAGTCAAGCTGGTCGTAGCTATAGTTTCCGTGGCTACGGGAACTCACGTGGTGGTAATTCAATTCATTACGATGTAACAACAGTACGTCAAGGTAATAGATTGAATTTCACAATTGAATATTCTGGCCCAGGTGAATTTGTTAATAATAACTTTATCTTGGATAAAGGGGATGGATTTGGAAATCCTTCAAATGCGACTATCACCACTCCAAGATTAAGAGAACAATCAAAACCTATTAGTCAGGGTGCCAACTTCGTATCTCACTCAGGATACAGTATGACCTCTGCTACTTCAACAAGTGATAGACAAACAATTAGATTTAGTTTGCCTATCAATAATCCAAATGGTGACTTGTCTGTTCGTTTGAAACCTGTTACTTTTAACGTGGACCAAGGCGGTGGTGGTGCCGCTACTAGCAATGACCCATACAGTAACTCCAACTATTATCATAGAGCAAACCCACTATACTTGGATGCCAATCCTTATGGCGGATCTAATAACAAAGTTGTTTCAGAAGACATTGATTTCCAAACTGTCTATCTTCCAACTAGTAAGTTACCAGAAGGTCAAACTAGATTAGTTCGAGAAGGTGAAAAAGGGCAACGTCAAATTACCTATAAAGTACATCGATTTGGTAACGAAACACTTTTAGGATTGCCAATTAGTAATTCTGTTACTAAAGAAGCTAAGCCACGTATTATGCAAATTGGTGTGGCTAAAGAGCTAATCGATACAGTAAAACCACGTGTTGATCAAAATAAAGTTGGTGATACAAATAACCTCACTTTCTATCTTGATAACGATGGCAACGGTGTTTATACTGAGGGCGTAGACGAACTTGTTCAAAAAATTGCCATTAAAGATGGAGTCAAGGGTGAAAAAGGGGACCAAGGTGAACGCGGTCTAACTGGAGCTAAAGGTGAAAAAGGGGACCAAGGTGAACGCGGTCTGACTGGAGCTCAAGGAGCTAAAGGTGAAAAAGGGGACCGAGGCGAACGCGGTTTAACAGGAGCGCAAGGTGCCAAAGGTGAAAAAGGAGACCGAGGCGAACGTGGTCTGACTGGAGCGCAAGGTGCCAAAGGTGAAAAAGGGGACCGAGGCGAACGTGGTCTGACTGGCGCTCAAGGTGCTAAAGGTGAAAAAGGGGACCAAGGCGAACGTGGTCTCACTGGAGCTAAAGGTGAAAAAGGAGACCAAGGTCAGGCAGGTCGTGACGGTGTAACTCCAACCGTAACCGTTAAAGATAATAAAGATGACGGCACTCATACTATCACGATTAACGACGGTAGAGGTAATGTTACAAGTACTGTTGTAAGAGATGGTTTCGATGGCGCAAGTCCATTAGTTGCGACTCAACGAAATGAATCAGATAAAACAACGACCGTTATCTTCTATTATGACCAAAATGATAACAACGAATTTGATGCAGGCGATACAAAACTAAAAGAAGTTGTCATTGCAGATGGAGCCAAAGGTGAAAAAGGTGACAAGGGAGCAACTCCTAAAGTGACAACTGCTCGTGGAGCAGATGGCCACAGTACAGACATTACATTTACAGTTCCTGGAGAAGAGCCTGTTGTAGCTAACATTAAGGATGGTAAAGATGGTCGTACACCAACTATTGACTTAAATGCCTTAGCAGAAGCAGCAGTAAGACTGAATAATCGAAGAAGCGGAAGAGTTAGAAGATCTTTACCAGACGCCTCATCTACAGCACCAGCATCACAACCAGTAGATGGTACTCGTATTACAGCCTACTATGATAATAATGGTAACGGTAAATACGATCCAGATGTGGATGAATTAATTGGTACAAGTGATATATTGAATGGTACGAATGGACGTAATGGTACAGATGGAGCTTCTGGTGCAGATGGTCGTAATGGTGCTGAATTATTAAGTGGGACTAAAGCACCAACAGCAAATGATGGTAAAGATGGCGACACTTATATCGATGCAACTACAGGTGATGTCTATAAGAAAGAAAACGGAACTTGGGATAAAATTGGTAACATTCGTGGACCTCAAGGTCTAAAAGGTGAAGACGGAGTTGCAGGACCACAAGGGCCTAAGGGTGATAAAGGTGACCAAGGTCTTCAAGGACGTGATGGCGCAGCAGGTCGTGACGGACGAGATGGACGCGACGGTAAAGACGTATTGAACGGCAAAGTTAACCCAGAAGCAAACCAAGGTAAAGACGGCGATAAATACGTCAATACAGAAACAGGCGACGTCTTCGTTAAGAATAACGGTAACTGGGAAAAAGAAGGCAACATCAAAGGACCTAAGGGTGACAAAGGTGACCAAGGTCTTCAAGGTCGTGATGGTCAAGATGGAGCACAAGGTTTACCAGGACGCGATGGACGTGATGGCGCTCAA